>NZ_JBEOVN010000333.1:0-4225 GCF_040295565.1 Streptomyces sp. NPDC002785
CCGCGCTCGGCATGAGGCCGAGGGCGGGCGCGTAGCGGCGAGGGGCCTACGGGCGGAAGCGGAGCACCTGCGGGTCGTGGTCGCTGTTCTGCTCGGCGAACTCGGCGTTGATGTGCACGCTGTCGTAGTGGAATCCGTCGATCGACGGGCTGGTCAGGATCTGGTCGAGGACCTGGGTGTTGCCCTGGTAGACGTACGAGTAAGACCGACCGGCATGACCGTGCCGGAGACCGTGACCGCGTCACCGACCGCGACGGTCGGCGCGGAGCCGGTGTAGACGAAGATGCCCTCGCTGGTGCTGGGGTCGGCGTCGGGGTTCGGGTCCTGGAACCAGAAGCCCTTCGAGCCGTACGTCCGCACACCCGTGACGATGCCCGCGACACCGCTGACCTGCCGGCCGGTGAGCGGGGATATCCGGGTGGTGCCCTGGATGTCGTGGATCCGGACCTGGCCGTCGGTGGACGAGGACGGGGAAGCGGACGCGGAGGTGGTGGCTGCGCCGGTGAGCAGGCCGGCGGCGAGTGCAGCGGTGACTACGGCGGAGACGGCGGTCGTTCTGGACGATGCGGCGGGCATCACGGGCTCCGGGGGTACCGAGGGTCGGGTGTGGAGGTCCGGTGTGGAGGTCTACGCGCGTCAATCTCTTGTGCGGGCAAGGCAGTTGTCAAGATTTCCCGGGTGGACCGCCGCTGTCCGTTGCGTGAACCGGGTGGCATGGGGCGAAATGCGTCTACGCTTGGGCCGCCTGAACCCGTACGCCCCGTACGTCTCGAGGAGAACCACCTGATGTCCGCAGAGCGCCCCACCCTGCCGCCCGTACGGCTGCACACCGAGGCCGAGCTGGCACGGGACGCGCTCGCCGCGCCGCTGCTCGCCCGCGCTGTCCGGCTCGCCCGCTGGGCGGGCCCGGAGACCCGGGTCGGCGCCTGTGGCGAGCTCGTCGAGGAACAGCTGCCCGCGGCGGCCGAGTACCTCGGTCTCACGGCGGACGAGGCCGGTGCGGCGGAGGCGAGCGAGGCGTGGCGGCTCGCCGTCGACGCGGGGCTCGTCGACGTCGAGGACCCGCAGGAGGCCGCGGGCAAGGACGCGGAAGGGACCGCCGCCGCCGGTGAGAACCTGGCGCTGATCACCGGCGGTTCACCGCAGGATGTCCTTTCGATCTGGCTCGACGGCCTGGAGGCCGTCCATGCGGACGCCACCGCGCCCGTCTTCGAGGACTTCGCCGACCTCGTCGGCGAGGACGGCTCGATCGACTTCGAATCCCTGGACTGGGACCCGGAGGTCGAGGCGGAATTCCTCGACGGGGTCCTCGGTAATCTGTACCTGCTCACCGCAGGCGACGCCGGCGCGGACGCGGCGCCCGTACCGCTGCCCGCGCTCGCCGCGTCGGTGATCGTGCCCGACGACATGGGTGAGCCCACCGACGACGTCCTTGAGCAGGTGTCCGAGGCGATGATGCGCCTCGACGACCAGTTCCGGGTCCTCGAACCCATCGGGATCGTCGAATACCGCCCGGTGGACGAGGCGTTGCTGGCCGAGGAGGGCGAGGACGCCGCCCCGCCGGCCGACGACGAGGACATCACCCGGTACGGAATGGTGAAGCTGACCCCCCTCGGCCTGTACGGCATCCGGGCCCGGATGCTGGAGGCCGGGGTGGACGCCCCGGCGATCGGAGACCTCGTGGACAAGGGCGCCGACGCGCTCCTTTGCGGCATCGCGTACTACCCCGAGACGTCGGCCCGCAGCGAGGTCGAGCTGTGGCTCGCCCGGCGCGGCGCGGACGGCGCAGCGGACGAACTCCTCGCCGCGGCACGCGGCGCGGACCAGCAGGCGCCGCTGCGCCGCCTCCACTGCCAGCAGGCGCTCGCCCTGGTCGGCGCGGAGGCGGAGCCGGCGGTGCGCGCAGTGCTGGACGACCCGGAGCTGGGCGGTCTTGCGCGGGTCTGGCTCGCGGAGCTGGGCGCGGCGGACGTACCCGCACCGCCGGATTCGGTGATCTTCTGGCTGGCCATCGACACGATCGCGGCCCAGCTGGAGGCCGAGGGCGACCTGGACGAGATCCAGGGCCTGGTCGAGGGCCTGGCAGGCCAGCACAGCGGCTTCTTCGACGAGGCGTGGCGGGTGGACCACCCGGCGACGGCGGACGTCCTCGAAGCGATGGGGCGGCTGCACAGCGACAAGAAGATGGCCAAGGCGGCCCGCAAGGCGGCGTTCAAGGCGCGGTCGCGGACGGGCGCCTGAGACCGGACAGTTGGGCTGCCCGCTCGCGCGAGCCGCGTGAGCGGGCCTTCTGCGGCGGACGGCACGGACCGGGCGCGGCATCCGCTCCGGCCGACCGCATCCGGTCAACTGCACAGGAAGGATGCCCCTCAACGTCGTCCGTAGTTCAACTGGTGTTGGTGCGGGGGCGCGACTGTGGGCGCGCCAACAACCCGCCCAGTTGCTCCAGGAGTACGTGATGCCCTTCACGCGCAGGGAATTCACCAGGCAGTCCGCCCTCACCGGTGCCGGCATCGCCCTGACCGGTACCGTCGCAGCGCTGGCCACCGCGCCCGGTGCCCTGGCCGCAGAGGACTCGAAGCACGGCCACGACGACCACGACCACGGGCACGGCCACGGTCCCAGCCACGAGCCCGGTTACGGGCCGCTGATCAACAACCCCAAGGGCCTCCTCGCGCTGCCCGCCGGCTTCTCCTACCAGGTCATTACCCACAGTGGTGTCACCAAGCTGGAGTCCGGCGAGTACACCCCCTCCAACCACGACGGCACGGCCACCTTCGAGGGCCCGCGCGGCGTCACCCTGCTCGTCAACAACCACGAGCTGAGCGGTACCCGCGCAGGCTGGGAGTACCCGGTGCCGCTGGCCGAGGGCCTCGTCTACGACCCGGTCGCGGCCGGCGGCTGCACCGTTGTGGAGACCCGCCGCGACGGCCGCACCGCCGAGTGGGTCGGCATCGCCGGTACGTCCACCAACTGCGCGGGTGGCGCCTCCCCGTGGGGCACCTGGCTCACCTGCGAGGAGACCGAGGACAAGGCCGGCAAGAACGGCCTGCTCAAGGACCACGGCTACGTCTTCGAGGTCGACCCCTACGACAAGCGCGCCAACCGCGACCCGCGCCCGATCAAGGCGCTCGGCCGGTACGCCCACGAGGCCGTCGTCATCGACCCCAAGCGCGGCCACGCCTACCTGACAGAGGACGCCGCGGGCCCCAACGGACTGCTCTACCGCTGGGTTCCGCCGCACGGCTTCCGGCACGGCCGCGGCAAGCTGCGCACGCTCGCCGACGACGCCGGTGTCCTCCAGGCCACCAAGTGCTTCGACAGCAACGGCAAGTTCGTCGACGACCTGTCCCGCGCCACCAGGATCGGCACGGTGTACGGCGTGGACTGGGGCGACGTACCCGACCGTGACGCGAAGACCGTCTCGGTGCGCAAGCAGTTCGCGGACAGCGAGGTCACCCGCGCACGCAAGCTCGAAGGCATGTGGTGGGGCGACGGCGGCGCGTACATCGTCTCCTCGTTCGCCCGCGGGGAGAGCCCCGTCCAGCACGACGGCCAGGTCTGGTTCTACGACCCCAAGCGCCGCACGCTGACGCTGAAGGTGCTCCTCGGCGTGAACGCCGACCCGTCGAAGGACGGCGCCTTCGACGGCCCGGACAACATCACCGTCTCGCCGTACGGCGGTCTGGTCATCGCCGAGGACGGCAACGGCGTTCAGCACCTGTTCGGGGCGACCGACAGCGGCCGCACGTACCCGATCGCCCGCAACGAGCTGAACATCGGCAGCGAACAGGAGCCGGAGTACAGCGAGTTCACCGGTGTCACGTTCTCGCCCGATGGCAAGACGCTGTACGCCAACATCCAGACGCCGGGCATCATGCTCGCCATCACCGGTCCGTGGAAGCGTCATTCGCGACAGGAGCGATAGCTCGTACGGGTGAACTGATTCGAATCACGGGGGGACGTGCGGCCATTTCCACATCGTCTCGTATATGTCAAACGCGTGTGACCGTTGCGGAAACCCCCGTGAATGCAAGGCGCAGGCGCTTCTGCAGTAACAGCTGCAGCCTTCTGGGGACCGCGAAGCAGAGGGCCGAAGCTGCTCGGAGACCCAAACCTTCAAGCGGGGGCCGCTTCGGGACCGTGGTGCGGTGCATTGCAGCAGGACCTGCGCCCATCTCACCCGCAAGCAGATAGCGCCGGCACGGCGTGGGGAGCCCACGCC
>NZ_JBEOVN010000334.1:0-4103 GCF_040295565.1 Streptomyces sp. NPDC002785
TGGAGCCATGAATCCCACCGCAAGACCGCACGAGCCCGCACCGTCGAGGACCTCATCGCAGCGTAACCAACCGGCCACCCGACAGGCTCTGAGGCGGTTCAGCCGTCAGCCAGCCGGGCACGGCGGCGTATACGGAAGCTGCGGAATATGCCGTTTCCACTGCTGACGGCTCAGGGCACCGGCGCTGCTCTTACGGATTCGCCGGATCGCGGCGTCGACGATCAGATTCCACAAGCCGGCGACGCCGTCGTCGGCCGTGGCGGCGAGGGTGCGCCCGTCGGGGCTGAACGCCAGCACGGAGACGGGCCGGTGGTCACGGTCAGAGGCACAGGATTCCCTGGTCCTCGGTCAGGGCGGGCCGTATCACCTTGACCGCGACGGGCCGCCCATCGGCCGCGCGGCCTGCGTAGACCGCGCCCATGCCGTCGGACCCCAACCTACCGAAGAGTGTGTACGGACCGATCCGTTCCGGATCGCCCGCCTCAAGTCGCTCCAATGCCTTGTCCCCCAATCGGTCGGCGTGCAACGAGACCCTCGGCCTCCGGCGGCCGGGGCCTGCCGGCTGAGGCATTGCTGCCCTCGCCGAAACCTCCTCCGCCCCCTCATACCCACTTCAGTACCCGGTACATGACGTTCCGTCAGTCAGTCGGTCATCTTTTGACCGCGTCCGTGAGGTACGTCGGTCTGCTCCAGGGCCGGCCCACCCTGTTGACGTGCCGCTTCCGCGAGCGCCGTCAGTCGTTCCCGCGAGACGTCCCTCTGCCCTGAGCGCCAAATCCTTGCCGGTCCCAAGAGCGAGCCGGCGCACCACCAAGCCCGTCCGGCAACCGAGGAGAGCGCACCCGTCATGACCGAACAGTCCCGCACATCGCCGATGCCGCCGACGTCCGAGATCCAGCTCTCCGCAGGTCCCGTGGACTATCAGGACACCGGCGGCGACGGCCCCGTGGTCGTCCCTCTCCGTCCGCTACGAGGCGACTGTGCTGGTCGCAGCCGTGAACGAGTGGCTGTGACCAGCACCGTCGCAACGGCCCTCAGACGATGTCGAATTCGTTGCCCTCGGGGTCCTGCATGGCAGCGGCGTACAGCCCCATGTCCGGCTCATCCTTAATCCGCAGCACGGTGGCACCAGCTTTGACCAGCCGCTCCACCGTAGCCTTGACCCGCTGTGTGCGGACGTCCAGTGGGACGTCACGGCCCCCACCGACCTTCAGGTCGAAGTGCCACCGGTTCTTGGCAACCTTCGGCTCCGGAACCTGCTGAAACCACACCCTCGGTCCACGTCCCGCGGGATCGATGATCGACTCCGGAATATCCCCGGCACCGGCCGGCAGCTCTGCCTCAGGCACCCCCACCGCCGCCCAGTAAGCACGCCACGTGGCGTGCCCGCCCGGCGGAGGCTCAGGCACGTAGCCCAGGGCCTCGGCCCAGAAAGTCACCATTTTCTGCGGATCGGAGCAGTCGATCGTCAGCTGCAGCGTCATCTCCATGCTCAGAGCATCCCAGGCAGGTCTGACAGACGATCCACTTTCGATACACCTAAGGGCTGTCCCGTAACTGATCTTTGGCATGAGGGGAATTGGTCAGGACTGAGTCCAGGGGACAGCCGGTGGGCTCCCGCCGCCAGGGTCGCGTCGTTCTCGTGGACTGTCCGGTTTGATCACTTGGTATCCAAGGGTGTCTCAGGGCCCGACGGGGTTGCGGGCAGCTCCTCTGGAGAAATGAACGGCAGCGTCTCAAGTCCCTTGGTACGGTGCACCGATGTCAGCGATCAAGAAGTTCCAAGTCACCTTTGACTGCGCAGAACCTGAGCGTCTCGCTCGTTTCTGGTGCGAGGTGTTGGGGTACGTCGTACCGCCGCCACCAGAGGGTTTTGCCACTTGGGATGATTTCAAGCGTTCACAGCCGCCTGAGCAGCGGGATTCATGGTTCGCCTGCATGGATCCCTCGGGTGTGGGCCCGCGACTGTACTTCCAGCGCGTTCCCGAAGGGAAGGCCGCCAAGAACCGGCTGCATCTTGATGTGCGGGTCGGCACCGGTCTCGTGGGTAAGGAGCGCCTCGCCGCACTTGAGGCCGAATGCGCACGACTGGTCCCGCTCGGTGCGGTACACGTGCAAACGCTGCTGGCCGATGACGACAACGAGTCGTGCATTCCGATGCAGGACATCGAGGGCAACGAGTTCTGTATCGACTGAGCATTCTCCGAGCCGGAGATCTGGGGAGCCGCCTGTCCTGGACCTCTCTGGTCTCGCACGAGGCGAGAGCTATCCCGTGAGGGCGAGGTTGTGCAGCCGGGTGATGCCGAGCATGGCAGTACAAGAAATAAGGTGACTCGAAGGTGCTGGACGGCGCGTCGCTGGAGATCCGCGCGGGAGATGCGGTCGCGGTGATGGGGCCCTCCGGCTGCGGCAAGTCCACCCTGCTCAACATGGTCGCGGACAGGGGCTGGGACGGCCCGGATTCTAAAGGCCAAGTCACTGGCCTCCCTCCGGGATCGGTCTCGCGCGGCGGCTCTGCGGCTTGTTCCGGCCCAGGGGGCCTCGACCAGCTAGGACTTGTCCGGTCGATCACGTGCGGAGCCAGATGGCGAGGGGTGCAGCGAGTCCGTGGCCTGACGTGCGCTCCGCACGCGATCAACCTGCGGACCCAATGTCAGTGCGGATCACTACAGTTGCTCCGCCGACCGCGCCCGTGCGGCCGGATCCGTTCTCGAAGGAGCTCCTAAGGTGCGTATACGAAGACGTGCGGCGGGTGTCGCACTGGTCCTGGTGGCCACGTCGTTCAATCTGCTCGGTGCCCCCGGCACGGCAGCGGCACAGCCCCAGATCGGCATCGTCCTGCCTGTGCGGTCGCACTGGCAGACCCTCGCCGACAGCCGCCATGTGTACGTCAGCGCGCCCGGCGACGACGCGGTGCTGGCCACCGACCACGACGGGCAGGTCGTGAAGAAGGTGGAGGGTCTCGACGGGGCGCGGGGCATGGCCGAGTCGGCCGACGAGTCCACCCTGTACGTGGCGCTCCCGGACGCTGACGCGATCTCCGTCATCGACACCGCGACCTTGACCGAGACGCGGCGCATCTCAACCGGGGCCGACACCGAACCGGAGAGCCTCGCCCTCGTCGGCGGCCGGCTGTTCTTCGGCTACCAGGCCACCGTCTTCGACGCCGGCATCGGGTCGGTCGCCATCGCCGAGGCGACCCCGACCGTCATCCTGGACGACAACCCCGTCTGGTACGGCAAGCCGCGACTCGCCTCGTCGTCGGGCGCGCCCGACCGGCTCGTCGCCGCGGAGAGCCAGGGCGCGCTGGGCATGCGCGTGTACGACGTGGGCTCCGGCGCGCTCCAGGAGACCGCCTACAGCGACGCCATCGCCGATGTCGAGGACGTGGCGGTGACGCCGGACGGCAGCAGTGTGATCACCGCGAACGGGTCCAACTACTACCACCAGCGGTGGCGCCTGTCGGACCTGACGGAGGAGGCCCAGTACGACACCGGCCCCTATCCCAACTCTGTCGCTGTCGACTCCCACGGCACGGTCGCCGCGGGGATCGTGGCGGGAGGGGAGTGGGACGTCTACGTCTACCGCCCGGGAGAGACCGCCGCGTACCGCACGGTCGCGTTGTCGCCGGGGCACGCGGACCTGCTCGACCGAGGCGTGGCCTGGGCGCCCGACGGCAACAGGCTGTTCACCACCCGCTTCCCCTACTCGGGCGAGGTCGTCCTCGACATCGTCACCGACGTCGCCAAGGCATCCAGCACGATCACTCTGTCCGCCCCGCCGACGAACCCCGTCGGCACGCCAGTCACCGTGACGGGGAAACTGACCTCGCTGGTCCCCTTCCCCAAGCGCGGAGCGGTCACGGTGACGCGCGACGGCGTGGAGCTGCCGGATGTGAAGGTCGGGTGGGAGGGCACCTTCAGCTTCAGTGACACCCCGCCCGACTGGAACACGTATCCCCAGTACACGGTCACCTACGCGGGCGACGCCCGGCATGTGCCCGGCACGGCGACCGTCATGGTCGAGTTCGTCGGCTGACCAGGCCGGGCAGTTTGCCCGAGCCCGTCACAACGGTGGGGGGCCGGTGTCCCGGAGGACACCGG
>NZ_JBEOVN010000335.1:0-4045 GCF_040295565.1 Streptomyces sp. NPDC002785
CTTCGCTCGCGCGGGCGGTACCCCGCGACGCCGCTCCTTGACGGGCAAACGTTGCCTGCCGCGGCACTAGACGGAAGACGGTCAGGCGTCTCGGGAGCGGAGCAGCCAGCCGCCCGCGGTGAGGGCGGCAACCGCCCAGAGGGCCAGTACGCCGAGCCCCTTCCAGGGGCCGATGGGCAGTTTGCCGACGTCGACGGTGGCCTGGACGGCGAGGCCGGCCGTCATCGGTGAGATCTGCTGGAGGTGACGCTGCCAGTCCGGGTCGGCGACGACCTGGGCGAGGATCGGGAAGACGAACAGCAGGGCCAGGACGATGCCGATCGCGGTGGCCGAGTTCCGCACGACCAGGGCGAGTCCGAGGCTCAGCAGGCCGATCAGGATCAGGTAGAGGACGGATCCGGCCGAGGCACGCAGTGTGGGCCCGTCGGCCAACGACAGGGCCGTGTAGCCGCGTGCCTCGGTGAAGCCCCGGTCGGACTCGACCAGCCGTCCGATCAGCAACGAGCCGAGCACGGAGACCGTTCCGGCCACCAGCATCACGGCCGTGAGGACAGTGGCCTTGGAGAACAGGACAGTCAGCCGCTGCGGGATCGCGGTGAGGGTGGTGTGCATCATGCCGGTGCTGTACTCGTTGCCGACCATCAGGACGGCAACGATGGCGACGGCCACCTGGCCGACCATGACCCCGGTCAGGCTCAGCCGCGCTGGGTCGCCGCCGCAACCCGTAGTGTCGTACCGGGACGTCATGGCCACCGCGGCACCGACCGCCACGGTCAGCGCGATCACGCCCAGCACCAGCCAGGAGTTACTCACATCGGTGCGGAGCTTCGTCCACTCCGCGTACCAGGCGCGCCTCATACGTCCCTCCGGCGCAGCAGCACGACAGCGACGGCGAACGCGGCGGCCGCGTAGGCGCACAGGACCGCGAAGCCGACCCAGGGCGCGAGCGGGAAGTAGCCGGACGACGGCGAGTAGACGGTGACCACCTGGTCGTACCGTGCGACGCTCTGCTGGATGGCGAACCCGGCGGCCGGGGTGATGCGCAGCAGCCATTCCGACGCTCCGTCGGGCAGCACCGAGGCGGTGGCGAGCAGGTAGGGCAGGACCATGCCGACGACGACCACGGTGACGGCGACGGCGCTGCGCCGCAGGATCGTGCCGACCCCGAGGGCGAAGACGGAGGCAACGGCGAGCAGCAGGCCGGAGCCGACAATGACCCTCAGTTCGGTCCCGGACGGCACGGTGAGCACCGGGAAGCCGTTCGACTTCGAGCGCTGTCCGCCGAAGGGAACCATGACGGCGGCGGCGATCAGACCGGCGAGAAAGGCGACCGCTCCCGTCACGAGGGCCTTGGCCACCAGGACCCGGCCGCGGCGGGGGCTGGCGGACAGGGTGACGCCGATCAGTCCGCGGCGGTATTCGACGGTGATGAATCCGGCGGCGACCACCACGACCATGATGAGCCCGGCGAACGCGCCGACGAGGAAGTTCTCGATGGTCCGCACGCCGCTGGTGGCGGGACCGCCCACGACCGGGGCGATGTCTCCGGCTCCGGTGACGGTGAAGCCGGTGCCGGACCGGGTGGCCTGCCCCTTGGTGTCCTGGGTGTAGCTGCCCGAGGCGCCGGCGCCGGCGCCTACCTGCTGTTGCTGCCAGGTGCCCTCCGTCCACTTGCCGCCCAGGGTGACCTGGTCGAAGGTGCCGGTGGCCACGGCGGGGGCGAAGCCGGAGCCGGTTCCGGTGGACTGCTCGGCCGAGGGCGAGGTCACGAACAGCCCGATCTGCGCGGTGTCGGAGAGCCCCGCGAGGCGGGCGGTGCCGACCTCGGTCCACTTGCTGCCGTCCGCCGACTGGTAGCCGGTGAGGACATCGCCCTCGCGCTGCAGCCTGAGCCAGCGCGGCGACTGCGCGGAGACCGTACCCGCCGCTCCGGCGACGTCGTAGGTGTAGTCGTGTTGCATCCGCACGCCGTGGCTGCTGGTGACCATGATCGCCGCGTATGACGAGCCCTGTTCCAGGCCGTCCTTCACGATGATCCCGGCCTTCGCCCAGGGCGCGAGGCCGGAGTTGCTGTGGCCGGGGTCGGTGGCGATCCGACCGGTCAGCGAGGTCACGGCGACGGTGATGGTGCCGTCGCCCTGGAGCGGCTGGTGCACGAAGTAGAAGTTGTCGTTGACCGCTTCGCCGCCGGGGCCGACGGGAAGGGACGAACTGCCGTCGGCGGCGCCCGCGTTGCCAGCCGCGGTGGCGAGCAGCCCGACCAGGCAAATGACGAGAAGGGCACCGATGCTGCTCATCCACCAGCCGCGCACGGTCCGGAACTTGGTCCATTCCGCGTGCAGCAGCGCGCCGAAGCCGCCGCGGCCGACCCGCGCGGCGGTGCGCGGCGGAGTGAGGGTGGTGGTCATCGGCCGGCCTCCTCGGGCATGACCCCGCGGTACTGCACGGCGTCGCGGGTCAGCTCCATGTAGGCCTCTTCGAGGGAGGCGCGGTGCGAGGAGACCTCGGAGAAGGGCACGCCGTGGCCGGCGAGCAGCGAGACGACGTTCTCGGCCGCCAGACCGGTGACACTGATGGTGTCGGGGCCGGTGGAGCTGACGGTGGCGCCGGAGCGGGCGAGCACGGTCATGGCGTCGTTGCGTGCGGAGGTGTGCAGGGTGACCTGGCCGTGGGAGACGGACTCCAGCAGTTCGCGCACGCTCATGTCGGCGACGACCCGGCCCCGGCCGACGACGATCACATGGTCGGCGGTGTCCTGCAGTTCGCTCATGAGGTGGCTTGAGACCAGCACGGCCCGGCCCTGTGCAGCGAGGGACGCGAGGAAGCCGCGCATCCACATGAAGCCCTCGGGGTCCAGGCCGTTGAACGGCTCGTCCAGCATGACCATGGGCGGGTCACCGAGCAGGGCGGCCGCGATGCCGAGCCGCTGCCGCATGCCGAGGGAGAAGCCGCCCGCCTTGCGGTTCGCCACGTCCTGAAGGCCGGCCTGGCGCAGCACCTCCTCGACGCGTTCGGCGCGCAGTCCCTGGGAGTGCGCCAGCCACAGCAGATGGTGCCGGGCGGTGCGGCTGGGCTGTACGGCGGCGGCGTCGAGCAGCGCCCCGATGTGCGTGAGAGGGGTGCGCAGCTCGTGGTAGGGGCGTCCGCCGACCAGAGTGCTGCCCTGGTCGGGCCGGTCCAGGCCGAGGATCACGCGCATCGTGGTGGACTTCCCCGCGCCGTTCGGGCCCACGAACCCCGTCACCCGCCCCGGCTCGACCGTGAACGTCATGCCGTCCAGCGCCTGCGTCGTCCCAAAGCGTTTGCGAAGCCTCGCGACTTCGATCCTGGCGCCGTCCTTTGTCGTCACCGCTTACGCCCCTCGATTCGTTCGGTCATGGCGGCCACAACGCTGCGCGCGGGGCGGTAACGCGGGCGGAACGGACGCTGTCATGCCGCTGTTAGGCCGGTTCGCCTAGCCTGATCGGACAGCGAGAAAGAAGGAGGACCGATGGCAGCGAAGCTGGGCCTTCCCGGAAGGTCGGCGCACCGCCCCAGCGTCCGCTGGCGTTTCACCACCTTGTACGTCGGCTTGTTCCTGGCCTCGGGCGTGGCCATGCTCGCGGTGGTCGCTCTGGTGGCCGGCGGCACCATCCGGGCAGCCCCCGCCCCGGGCAACCACCTCGGAGCCCCTGACACGCTCCCGCCCGCCGCACAGGCGAGAATCGCCAGCTTGGAGCACCAGCTCGCGCAGGCCCACAGCCAGCAGGCGCACCAGCTGCTGCTCGGCTCTGCCGTGGGCCTGGCGGTGATGGGGCTGCTGTCGGTCTCGCTGGGCTGGTATGCCGCAGGACGCGTCTTGCGTCCGCTCCGCGTCATGACCGCGGCCACCCGCCGTATCTCCGCCGACAGCCTTCACGAACGGCTCACCGTCCCCGGGCCGCACGACGAACTGAAGGATCTCGGCGACACCATCGACAGACTGCTGGAGCGCCTTGAGCAGGCGTTCGCCGCGCAGCGGCGTTTCGTCGCTGACGCCTCCCACGAGCTGCGCACCCCGCTGGCC
>NZ_JBEOVN010000336.1:0-4038 GCF_040295565.1 Streptomyces sp. NPDC002785
TGCGACTTCTTCGCAATCGTCGCCAGCGCGTCCGCATCGTCCTGCGTCGGACACGCCACCCGCACGATCTGACAGCCCGACGCCGTCAGCTCCGCGATCTGCTGCAACGTCGCACCGACGTCCGACGTACGCGTCGTGGTCATCGACTGCACCGACACCGGCGCATCCCCGCCGACCGCCACCGACCCGACCTGGATGCGCCGCGAGTGGCGGCGCATCGCGAGCGGCCGGGCCGGCAGCTCGGGGAGACCCAGTACGACCGGTTTTCCAGTGGTCATGACGTCACCCGTTCCCGGAGACGGTCTCGCGCATGGCGCGCAGGGATTCCTTCAGCGATCCCATGGTGGCGAGGACGGCGGTGGGCTCGTAGCCGCAGTGCGCCATGCAGTTGGCGCAGCGCGGGTCCTTGCCCCGGCCGTATTTGTCCCAGTCGGTCTCCTCGATGAGTTCGCGGTACGTCGGGACGTACCCGTCACTCATCAGATAGCAGGGCCGCTGCCAGCCGAAGAGCGAGTAGTTCGGGATCGCCCATGCGGTGCACGGGAAGTCCGCCTTGCCTTCCAGGAAGTCCAGGAAAAGCGGTGAGTGGTTCAGCCGCCAGCGGGACCGGTTGCCGCCCGCGAACGACTTCTTGAACAGTTCCCGGGTCTGCTCGACGCCGAGGAAGTGCTCCTGGTCGGGTGCCTTCTCGTACGCGTAGGCGGGCGAGATCATCATCTCGTCGACCTTCAGATCGTCATTGAGGTAGTTCAGGACCTCGATGACGGTCTGCGGGGTGTCGGTGTTGAAGAAGGTGGAGTTCGTGGTGACTCGGAAGCCGCGGCGCTTGGCCTCCTTGATCGCCGCCACCGCCTCGTCGAACACGCCTTCCTTGGCGACCGATTCGTCGTGCCGTTCGCGCAGCCCGTCGATGTGCACGGCGAAGGCGAAGAACGGCGAGGGCGTGAATTTCTCGATCTTCTTCCGCAACAGCATGGCATTGGTGCAGAGGAAGACGTACTTCTTGCGCGCAACCAACTGCCGGACGATTTCGCCGATCTGCGGATGCATCAGCGGCTCACCGCCCGCGATGGAGACCATCGGGGCACCCGATTCGAGAACGGCACCCACAGCCTGGGCGACCGGCATGCGCTGCTTGAGCACTCCCGCCGGATGCTGGATCTTCCCGCAGCCCTCGCACGCGAGGTTGCAGGCGAACAAAGGCTCCAGTTCCACAATGAGCGGGAATTTGTCCCGCTTGCGGAGCTTCTGTTCAATGAGGTACGTCGCTACCTTGATGGACTGACGGAGCGGCATGGCCATCTGGCTCACCTCCTGGGGAGCAGCAAAGATCGGTGCCATTCATAGAAAGCCGGTAGGACGGCACGGAGAACACGGAAAGCCGATATTCCACCGCGTATCGTGCCGATACGGACGAGCTCATGCTCCGGAGCGTCCACGACCACCCGTACGGCCGCAACCGGGCGTGGCCCGGACCGCAGGGCGGCGCGAAGAGTGGCGGCGGACTCCATGTCCACCGCGATCGCGCCGGTGGCCCGCAGCTCGGCCCGCTCGTGTCCGCGTACGACATGGGCGGAGCCGGTCAGCGGACCGGTGTGGACGGTGCGGCCGGGCACCGCCCTGGCGAGGGCCTCGGCGAGCAGGCCCGTGCCGGTGCAGTCCGTCGAGTCCCCGGCTTCCCGGGTCTCGGCGGCGACCACCAGGTCCCCGGGGTGCATGCCGGGTGACAGCCCGGCGCAGAATCCGGAGGCGAGGACCGCCGTGCCGGGCGCCCGGTCCTGGCCGAGCGCCCGTGACACGGCCGCCTCGGCGGCCTTGGGGCCCATACCCGTACGGAGTACGGTCACTGGGCCGCGGGCTTCACCGGCCCTGCTTCTGCCGCTGCGCAGGGCGAATTGCTCGATGCCGAGCGCACAGGCGATCAGCAGCGGTACTGCGGGGCCGGCCGGCCCCGGGCCATCGCCCATCAGGCCCCCTTGCGGGTGACCGCGCGATCCGCGAACGGTTCGCCGTACACGTACCGTCCGAGTGCGGTGAGCGGGAAGACCTGCCGGTAGAGGTGGTAGTTGATGGAGAAGTCCCAGGGGAAGCCGGTTCCGGTGAAGTACGGCTCGTCCCAGGCTCCGTCGGCCTGTTGCGTCTCGCTGAGCCAGGACACTCCCCGCTGCACGGCCTTGCTGTCCCGCCGTCCTGCGGCGAGCAGCGCGAGCAGTGCCCAAGCGGTCTGGGAGGCGGTCGAGGCGCCGTGCCCGATCCACTTGTCCTCCTGGTACGAGCGCAGGTCCTCGCCCCAGCCGCCGTCGTCGTTCTGTACGGACTCCAGCCAGCCGACCGCGCGGCGGATCGCCGGATGCGTGACGGGCAGTCCGGCAGCCACCAGCGCCGGCACCACCGACCCTGTGCCGTATACGTAGTTGACGCCCCAGCGGCCGAACCAGCCGCCGCCCGCGTCCTGTTCGGCGAGCAGCCACTCGATACCGCGCCGGGTGGCAGGATGCTGGGACCGTCCCTCGACGGCGAGCATCTCGACCACGTGCCCGGTGACATCGGCGGACGGCGGGTCGATGACCTCACCGAAGTCGCAGAAGGGCAGCCGGTTGGGGAACGCGCTGGTGTTGTCCGCGTCGAACGCGCCCCAGGCGCCGTTGCGGGACTGCATGCCGAGGTTCCAGCGCACTCCGCGCCTGATGGCGGCCTCAATGCGTGCCTTGTCGGGGTGGCGGACCCGGCGCAGCGCGAGGACCACCTCCGCGGTGTCGTCGATGTCCGGGTAGTTGTCGTTGTGGAACTCGAACGCCCAGCCGCCCGGGTTGAGCCGGGGACGGCGCACGGACCAGTCGCCGGGCCGGACGATCTCCTCGCCGAGCATCCAGTCCGCGGCCTTGACGAGCGCCGGGTGGTCGGGGCTGACCCCGGCGTCGGCGAGGGCGATGGTGGCGAGGCAGGTGTCCCAGACCGGGGACTGACAGGCCTCGATCATCCGGGCGCCGTCCTCGCGCCAGACGGCGAAGCGGTCGAGCGAGGCGAGTCCGGCCCGCATCACCGGGTGGTCCAGGTCGTAACCGAGCAGGTGCAGGGCGATGACGGAGTACACGGCGGGCGGCTGGATGCCTCCCCAGCAGCCGTCGTTCTCCTGGCGTTCGATGATCCAGCGGGCCGCGGCGTTCATGGCGACCCGGCGCAGCTTGCGCGGTGCGACCTTGTGGTAGGTGTGCAGCGCCTTGTCGAGGCGCTGGAAGACTCCGTCCCAGCTCGCCGCCGGAGCGGAACGCCTGGGCGGGTTCGGGTGGCGCGGGTCGGTGTGCAACTCGTCGAGTGCGAAGGGGGCCGGGCGTACGGGCCGCTGCGCCGAGACGATGGTGAGCGGCACGATGGTCTGGCGGGCCCAGCAGCCGAAGTCGTAGATGTTGAGCGGCAACCACTTCGGGAAGAACATCAGCTCGGGCGGGAGTTCCGGCAGATCGTCCCATTTCCACCAGCCGAAGAGGGCGAGCCAGATCCGGGTGAAGACGCGGCTCGCCGCGATTCCGCCCTGTTCCCTGACCCATCCCGCAGCGCGGGCCATGTGCGGCTCGTCCGGCCGGTCTCCGGCCAGCCGCAGTGCCACGTACGCCTCGATGGTGGTGGAGAGCTCACCGGGGCCGCCGTGGAAGGTGGCCCAGGTGCCGTCGCCGCGCTGCTCGCCGCGGATGAAGCGGCCGGCCGCCTGAACAATGGCCTGGTCCTGAATGCCGAGGAATTGACGGAGCAGCAGGTCCTCGGCGTCCATGGTGACGTTGGTGGCGAGGTCGCCCTTCCACCAGCCCTGCTCGTCCTGCCTGCCGAGGAGATGCTCCACCGAGCGTTCCGCGGCCCGCCGCGCGGCGGCGAGTACGTCGTCCGCGGCGATGCTCGTATCGGTCGGATTACTGGCCGAGGCTGCGCGGGGGCTCACAGCCCCGGAGCTTCCGTCGGTCGTCGCTGTCATGGCTTCCCCTTCGTGCAGTTGTTCCTCTGCTGTGCTGGGGTCTCCGTCGGCCGGCGCCCGGGACGGGCACC
>NZ_JBEOVN010000337.1:0-3982 GCF_040295565.1 Streptomyces sp. NPDC002785
CCCGGCAGCGGGAGTACGGGGGCTTCGCCCTCAGCGGGTGATCAGCCCTGCGGCAGGTTCGCCAGCTGATTGGTGATCCGCTCGATGTCCGCCTCGGCCTTGGCGAGCCGGCCACGGATCTTGTCGACCACGTTGTCCGGTGCCTTACCGAGGAACGCCTCGTTGGAGAGCTTGCCGTTGGCCTGGGCCTTCTCCTTCTCGGCAGCGCCCAGGTCCTTCGTCAGGCGCTTGCGCTCGGCCTCGACGTCGATCGTGCCGGACAGATCGAGGGCGACCGTGGCCCCCGCGACCGGCAGCGACGCGGTGGCGTGGAAGCCGTCCCCGGCGGGCTGCAGTCGCAGCAGCTGGCGGATGGCCGCCTCGTGCGGGGCGAGCGCCGTGCCGGTCAGGGTGAGCTCGGCCGGGACCTTCTGGCCGGGCTGCAGGCCCTGGTCGGAGCGGAACCGGCGGACCTCGGTGACGACCTGCTGGACGAGCTCGATCTCCTTCTCGGCGGCTTCGTCGCGGAAACCGGAGTCGGCCGGCCAGTCGGCGATGACGACGGACTCGCGGCCGGTCAGCGTGGTCCAGAGCGTCTCGGTGACGAACGGGACGACCGGGTGCAGGAGTCGCAGCATCACGTCGAGGACCTCGCCGAGGACCCGGCCGGAGACCTTCGCCTGCTCGCCGCCCGCGAAGAACGTGGTCTTCGACAGCTCGACGTACCAGTCGAAGACCTCGTCCCACGCGAAGTGGAAGAGCGCCTCGCTGAGCTTGGAGAACTGGAAGTCGTCGTAGAACGCGTCGACTTCGGCGACGGTCTTGTTGAGCTTCGACAGGATCCAGCGGTCCGTCGCGGACATCTGCGACGGTTCGGGCAGCTCGCCCTCGATCGTGGCGCCGTTCATCAGCGCGAAGCGCGTGGCGTTCCAGATCTTGTTGGCGAAGTTGCGGGAGCCCTGGACCCAGTCCTCGCCGATCGGGACATCGACGCCCGGGTTGGCGCCGCGCGCCAAGGTGAAGCGCAGCGCGTCGGAGCCGTACTTGTCCATCCAGTCCAGCGGGTTGACGACGTTGCCGAACGACTTCGACATCTTCTTGCCGAACTCGTCACGGACCATGCCGTGCAGAACGATGGTCTTGAAGGGCGGGACGCCGTCGTTGACGTACAGGCCGAACATCATCATCCGGGCGACCCAGAAGAAGAGGATGTCGTAGCCGGTGACCAGGACGGAGTTCGGGTAGAACTTCGCGAGGCTGTCGGTCCGCTCCGGCCAGCCGAGCGTGGAGAACGGCCACAGGCCGGAGGAGAACCAGGTGTCCAGGACGTCGCTGTCCTGCGTCCAGCCCTCGCCCGTGGGGACCTCGTCGTCCGGTCCGACGCAGACGACCTCGCCGTTCGGGCCGTACCAGACGGGGATGCGGTGACCCCACCAGAGCTGGCGCGAGATCGTCCAGTCGTGGAGGTTGTCGACCCAGTCGAAGTACCGCTTCTCCATCTCCTGCGGGTGGATCTTGACGCTGCCGTCACGGACGGCGTCACCGGCCGCCTTGGCGAGCGGGGCGACCTTGACCCACCACTGGAGGGACAGGCGCGGCTCGATGGTGGTCTTGCAGCGCGAGCAGTGGCCGACGGAGTGGAGGTACGGACGCTTCTCGGCGACGATCCGGCCTTCGGCGCGCAGCGCGCCGACGATGGCGGACCTGGCCTCCAGGCGGTCGAGTCCCTCGAACGGGCCGGGGACGGTGATGACCGCGCGCTCGTCCATGACCGTGAGGAACGGCAGGTCGTGGCGCTTGCCGATCTCGAAGTCGTTCGGGTCGTGGGCGGGCGTGACCTTGACGGCGCCGGTGCCGAACTCCGGGTCGACGTGGTGGTCGGCGACGACGGGGATCGTGCGGTCGGTCAGCGGCAGCTTGATCTGCCTGCCGACCAGGTGCTTGTAGCGCTCGTCGTCGGGGTGGACGGCGACCGCGGTGTCACCGAGCATCGTCTCGGCGCGGGTCGTGGCGACGACGATGGTCTCGTCGCCGTCCCCGTACGTCATGGAGACGAGCTCGCCGTCGTCGTCCTGGTACTCGACCTCGATGTCCGAGATCGCGGTCAGACAGCGCGGGCACCAGTTGATGATGCGCTCGGCGCGGTAGATCAGCCCGTCGTCGTACATCTTCTTGAAGACGGTCTGGACGGCGGTGGACAGGCCTTCGTCCATGGTGAAGCGCTCACGGGACCAGGCGACGCCCTCGCCGAGCCGGCGCATCTGGCCGGAGATCTGGCCGCCGGACTCGTTCTTCCACTTCCAGACGCGCTCGACGAACGCCTCGCGGCCCAGGTCGTGGCGGGACTTGCCCTCCTTGCCGAGCTCGCGCTCGACGACGTTCTGGGTGGCAATGCCGGCGTGGTCCATGCCGGGCTGGTACAGCGCCTCGAAGCCCTGCATGCGCTTGCGGCGGACGAGGGCGTCGATCAGCGTGTGCTCGAAGGCGTGCCCCAGGTGCAGGCTGCCCGTGACGTTCGGCGGCGGGATGACGATGGAGTACGGGGGCTTCTCGCTGTGCTCGTCGGCTTCGAAGTAACCACGTTCTACCCAGCGCTCATACAGCTTCCCCTCTACCTCGGCCGGTGCGTACTGGGTCGGCAGTTCGGGGTTGCTGGCTGGCGTCTGCTGAGTGTTCTCGGTCACGGGGGACAGTTTAGGGCCGTCACAGTCGTGCACTGAAACCGGTTTGTTCAGTAACGGTGTCACTCCCGGTGGTCCACGCGGGTGGACCTTCCGTCAGGATGTTCGGAACGCATAAGCATGACGAACAGGGGACACCGCAGATGAGCTACAACCAGCCGGGCCCGTACGGCGGGCAGCCGCCGCAGGGCCAGCCGGGACCGTACGGTGGCCAGCCGCCGCAGGGCCAGCCCGGCCCGTACGGCCAGCAGCCCGGCCCGTACGGGGCCCAGCCCCCGCAGGGCGGTCAGCCGGGTCCTTACGGCGGTCAGTCCCCGCAGGGCCAGCCCGGCTACGGGTACCCGCAGCAGGCCCCCCAGGGTGTCCCGCCGCAGCAGCCGCCCCAGCCGGGCTACGGCTACCCCCAGGCCCAGCAGCCGGGCCCGTACGGCCAGCAGCCGCCCACGCCCCCGTACGGCGGCCAGCAGGGCTACGGCATGCCTCCCGAGGCCCCGAAGAAGAAGACCGGCCTGATCGTCGGCGCGGCCGTGGCAGCGCTGGTGGTCGTCGCGGGCGGGGTGTACTTCTTCACCTCCGGCGGCGGCAACGGCGACGTCTCGTCCGACACCAAGGGCTACAAGTTGACTCCGGCGGCCTCGGTGGACGACTACAAGAAGAGCGCGAGCGGCGGCGGCGCGTCCGGGCCCATGACAGGCAAGGACAAGACCGAGTCCGAGGCCATGGGCATCAAGTCGCCGAACGAGGTGGGCGCCCAGTACGCCAGCGGTGACGTGGAGAAGAACCCGCTCACCTCGAAGGCACTCATGCTCAAGGGCGTGTGGGGCGAGATCGAGGACCCCGCGAAGACGCTGGACGCGGCCTTCGCGGGCGCCAAGACGGAGATGGCGAAGGAGGAGAACAGCGATGTCACCCTCGTCGGCTCCCCCGAGACCGTCGAACCCGCGGGGTTCAAGGGCGCCCTGATGAAGTGCCAGACGCTGAAGACGGTCAACGAGAAGGCCGACGGCACCGTGCAGAACGGGCCCAAGGAGATCCTCACCCCGGTCTGCATCTGGGCCGACTACAGCACGGTCGGCATCGTCTTCGGTATCGACATCGGCGCGGCCATGACCAACAAGGCCATGCCCACGGAGGATGTCGCGGCCCTTGCCGCGAAGCTCTACAACACGTCCCGCACCAAGGTCTGATCAGACTGCGGCATACGGAAAAGGGGCGCCCGGCCGGGCGCTCGTCGGTGATGTTCGACTACGCCCATCTGGACCGCCCGATCGTGGTGCACGCGCCCGACTGGCAGACGTACCGCACGGTCCGGGGAGTCTGCT
>NZ_JBEOVN010000338.1:0-3971 GCF_040295565.1 Streptomyces sp. NPDC002785
GGAGGGAGGCGACGCGGAGCGACGCCGACCGACGACAACGCGGGAAGCGTGCGTGCCAGGGCGTGGCCGCCCGGTCAGAGGTCACCCCGACAGCCTCTCAGCCGCCCCGCGCCCAGGGCGCCCGGCGGGCCGCGCGCAGCGCCCTCGCCCGGCGCAGCCCGGTCAGCCGGTCCGTGTAGACCATGCCTTCAAGATGGTCGCACTCGTGCTGCAGGCAGCGTGCGAAGAAACCGGTGCCGATGACCCGTACCGGCTCGCCCGCGACGGTTACGCCCTCGACGACGGCACGGTCGAAGCGCGGGGTGCCGGCCTCGATGCCGGGCAGCGACAGACAACCCTCCGGGCCGCGTACGGTGATGCCGTCCGCCTCGACCAGCTTCGGGTTGACGAGATGCCCGAGGTGACGGACGTCGTCGTCGTCCGGGCAGTCGTAGACGAACACCCGCAGCGGAACGCCGACCTGATTGGCCGCGAGTCCGACCCCCTGGGCCGCGTACATGGTGGCGTACATGTCCTCGACAAGGCGGGCGAGCGAGGGACCGAAGTCCGTGACGGGTTCGCATGCTTCGTGCAGCACCGGATCACCGAGCAGACTCATGGCACGAATCAGTCCGGAACTGCCGGGGATCGGGCGGTTTCGCATGCCGGCAATCGTACGTTCCACGTGACCTCCACCTCCCGGGCGGTGCCGCGGTACGGTCGCCGCGCCGGACATCGATAGGCTGGGCGTGGACCGATGCAAGGAGGATCTAGGACGATGGCAGGCAACACGGAGCCGCTGTCGCCGCGGGCCAAGCTGGCCGTGACGGCGGGTAAGGCCGCGGCAGCGGTGTCGCGCGCTGCTGGGCGCGGCAGCGGATCGGTGATCGGCGGCCGGGTGGCGCTCAAGCTCGACCCCGACCTGCTGGGGCGGCTGGCGCAGCACCTGGACGTGATCCTCGTGTCGGCGACGAACGGCAAGACGACGACGACCCGGCTGATCGCCGAGGCGCTGCGGGCCGCGGGCCCGGTCGTGTCGAACGCGCTCGGAGCGAACATGCCCGCGGGCATCACCTCGGCGCTGGCAGGCGGCTCGGACGCGAAGTACGGCGTGATAGAAGTCGACGAGAAGTACCTCGCCGGGGTCGCGCGCGACACGACGCCCAAGGTGATCGCACTGCTCAACCTCTCCCGCGACCAGCTGGACCGCGCCGCGGAGACCCGGATGCTCGCGGAGAAGTGGCGTGAGGGGCTGTCCGGTTCGAAGGCCGTGATCGTCGCGAACGCCGACGACCCGCTGATCGTCTGGGCGGCGTCCTCCTCCCCCAATGTGGTGTGGGTCGCGGCCGGCCAGGCGTGGAAGGACGACGCCTGGTCCTGCCCGTCGTGCGGCGGTGTGATGCAGCGCCCCGGCGACGACTGGTTCTGCGGCGAGTGCGGATTCCGCCGCCCCGCTCCCAGCTGGGTGCTGCACGGCGACTACGTCCTGGACCCGCACGGTTCGGCATGGCCGATCCACCTCCAGCTGCCCGGACGCGCCAACAAGGCCAACGCCACCAGCTCCGCCGCCGTGGCCGCCGTCTTCGGTGTGCCGCCGCAGGTCGCGCTGGAGCGCATGTACCAGGTGCAGGCCGTCGCGGGCCGCTATGACGTGGTGTCCTTCCTCGGCCGTGAGCTGCGGCTGCTGCTGGCGAAGAACCCGGCGGGCTGGCTCGAAACGTTTACCCTGATCGACCCGCCGCCCACCCCGGTGATCCTCTCCGTCAACGCCCGTGGCGCGGACGGCACGGACACCTCCTGGCTGTGGGACGTGGACTACACGCAGCTCGCCGGTCACCCGATCTTCGTGCTCGGCGACCGCAAGCTGGACCTCGCGGTCCGTCTCGAAGTGGCCGGTCTCGACTTCCGGGTCTGCGAGAACCTCGACGAGGCCGTGCAGCAGGCCCCGCCCGGCCGTATCGAGGTCATCGCCAACTACACCGCCTTCCAGGACCTGCGCCGTCGTGTCGGCAACTGAACCCGGCCCCGGCCACCTCCGGAGAGGACGAAGCATGAGCAACAACGGTCTGCGTCTGGTCTGGGTCTACCCCGACCTCCTCAGCACCTACGGCGACCAGGGCAATGCGCTCGTGGTGGAGCGCCGGGCCCGGCAACGCGGTCTCGACGTGCAGCGCGTCGACGTCCGCAGCGACCAGCCGATCCCGACGTCCGGCGACATCTATCTGGTCGGCGGCGGTGAGGACCGGCCGCAGCGTCTCGCCGCGGAGCGGCTGCGCCGCGACGGCGGACTCAGCCGGGCAGCGTCCAACGGCGCGATCATCTTCTCGGTCTGCGCCGGGTACCAGATCCTCGGCCATGAGTTCATCAACGACCTCGGTGAGCGCGAGCCCGGTCTCGGGCTGCTCGACGTGGTCTCCACCCGTGGCGAGGGAGCCCGGTGCGTCGGTGACGTACTGGCCGACATCGACCCGCGCCTCGGCCTGCCGCCGCTGACCGGTTTCGAGAACCACCAGGGCATCACCCATCTCGGCCCGACGGCACGGCCGTTCGCCCGGGTGCAGTACGGCCGGGGCAACGGCACCGGCGACGGCATCGAGGGTGCGTACAACGACACCGTCTTCGGTACGTACATGCACGGGCCCGTAATGGCGCGCAACCCGCTGATCGCGGATCTGCTGCTGAAGCTGGCGCTCGATGTCAACGCCCTGCCGCCGACGGACGACCGCTGGTACGAGGCGCTGCGCGCCGAGCGCATCGCCTCGGCGACCCAGCCCGCCTGATGAGGCACATTTCGCTCAGCTGAGCGGCGTCCAGCAGGCGGACGCCCGGTTCGGTCCCGCCACCCTGCGCCGGTAGGGTGGCGGGGATCCAACCGGACGACGTGGTCCGGTCGTCGGCCCACGTTGCAAAGGTTTCCCGGGCAATGCGAATTGGTGTGCTCACCTCCGGCGGCGACTGCCCCGGCCTCAACGCCGTCATCCGTTCCATCGTGCATCGCGCGGTGGTCGACCACGGCGACGAGGTCATCGGCTTCCACGACGGGTGGAAGGGTCTCCTCGAGTGCGACTACCGCAAGCTCGACCTCGACGCGGTCGGCGGCATTCTCGCCCTCGGCGGCACGATCCTCGGCTCCTCCCGGGTCCAGCCCGCCCATCTGCGGGGCGGCGTCGAACAGGCCAGGGGCCACGTCGCCGATCTCGGTCTCGACGCGATCATCCCGATCGGCGGCGAGGGCACGCTGAAGGCGGCCAATCTGCTCTCCGAGGCGGGTCTGCCGATCGTCGGCGTACCGAAGACGATCGACAACGACATCGCCTCCACCGATGTGACTTTCGGCTTCGACACCGCCGTCGGTGTCGCCACCGAGGCCCTCGACCGGCTGAAGACCACCGCCGAATCGCACCAGCGGGTGCTGATCGTCGAGGTCATGGGCCGCCACACCGGCTGGATCGCCCTGCACTCGGGCATGGCGGCCGGTGCGCACGCCATCGTCGTGCCGGAGCGCCCCTTCGACATCGACGAGTTGACCGAGCTGGTCGGCAAGCGCTTCTCGGCCGGCAAGAAGTTCGCGATCGTCGTCGTCGCCGAGGGCGCCAAGCCCCGCGAGGGCTCCATGGAGTTCGAACAGGGCACCAAGGACATCTACGGGCACGAGCGCTTCGCCGGCGTGGCCACACAGCTCTCCGTCGAGCTGGAGCAGCGCCTCGGCAAGGAGGCCCGCCCGGTGATCCTCGGCCATGTGCAGCGCGGCGGCACCCCGACCGCGTACGACCGTGTTCTCGCCACCCGTTTCGGCTGGCACGCGGTGGAGGCCGCACACCACAGCGAATTCGGCATGATGACGGCGCTGCGCGGCACGGACATCGTGATGGTGCCGCTGAGCAAGGCCGTGGAGACCCTGAAGACGGTCCCGGCCGAGCGGTACGCCGAGGCGGAGTGCGTGCTCTGAGCGACACCCCTGTCCGACGAACTGCCCCCGGTCGCAGCTGCGA
>NZ_JBEOVN010000339.1:0-3963 GCF_040295565.1 Streptomyces sp. NPDC002785
GCGAAGCCGAGCGCGGGGGAGCGTGCCGGGCGTCGCGACGGGGCAAACGCTGCCTGTTGCGGCACTAGACGGAAGAAGGGCCGAAACACGCTCAACTTCCGCACCCCCGGTCAACCTCGCTCCCGCTTGCACGGTCCCTCCCGCTGACCACGCTCAACCACGAGAAGGGGGAAGACATGTCCCTGCGCAGAGGACTGACAGGAGCGGTGGCGACGGTGGCCGTCACGGCGGTGGCCCTCACCGTCCCGGCCACCGCCGTTCCCCGCACGGCCGGCCACACCGCGACTCGGCAGGCCATGGACGCCGCCGTGGCGGCCGGTGTGCCCGGTGTGACGGCCACGGTGGAGGAGGGGCACGGCACATGGCGGGCGACCTCGGGGGTCGGTGACCTGCGGACGGGTGCGCCGCGTTCGCCGCAGGACCGCTACCGCATCGCCAGCATCACCAAGACGTTCGTGTCGACCGTGCTGCTCCAGCTGGATGCCGAAGGGCGGCTGTCCCTGGACGACACGGTGGAGAAGTGGCTGCCGGGCACGGTCCACGGCCACGGCTACGACGGTCGCCGGATCACGATCCGCAACCTGCTGAACCACACCTCCGGGATCGCCAACTACACGGTGGACGAGACCTTCGCCCGCACGTACATGCTGAAGGACGGCTTCTTCCGGCACCGCTACGACACCGTGAAGCCCGAGGAGCTGGTCGGCATCGCGATGTCCCACAAGCCGGACTTCGCCCCGGGCACATCCTGGAACTACTCCAACACCAACTACGTCTTGGCCGGCATGGTGATCGAAAGGGTCACCGGCCACCCGTACGCGCAGGAGATCCGCGAGCGCATCATTGAGCCCCTGGGTCTGCGCGCCACCTCGGTGCCGGGCACCAGGACCACGGTCCCGCAGCCCAGCAGCCGCGCCTATGGCAAGCTCGCCCAGACGGCCACGGGCCCGACGTACGACGTCACGGACCTCAACCCGTCCTTTGGCTCCTCGGCGGGCGAGATGATCTCCGACTCCGCTGACCTGAACCGCTTCTACGCGGCCCTGCTGACGGGCAGGCTGCTGCCGCCGCGGCAGCTGAAGGAGATGAAGACGACGGCCCCGGCCCGGGGCCTCAACGCGGGCTACGGCCTCGGCCTGCTGGACCGCACTCTGAGCTGCGGAGTCCATGTCTGGGGCCATAGCGGTGGCATCCACGGCTCCTCGTCCGAGGCCGTCACCACGGCGGACGGCCGCCACTCCCTCGCCTTCAACTTCAACGGCGACTGGGCGGGAGACAGCGACGCGGTGATCGAGGCCGAGTACTGCGGCAGGTGAGCCGCCCGGGTCTCACCTCGTGCCGGAGCCCGCGCGGGGTACGTCCCGCGCGGGCTCCGGTTCTACTTCCTGGTGCCTTCGCCCTGCTGTGAGGCCCTGCCTGCCAACGGTTTCGACCGCTAGCGATAATCGACCGGTGAGCATCGCCGAACGCCCTATGCCGCCCCTGAACGCCGACGAGCGCACCACGCTCGAAAGCTGGCTTGACTTTCACCGCGCAACACTCGCCATGAAGTGCGAGGACCTGGACGATGAGCAGGCCGCCGTGGCGTCCGTGCCGCCGTCCGGCTTCACTCTGACCGGCCTCGTCCAGCACATGGCGGAGGTGGAGCGGAACTGGTTCCGCCGAGTGTTCGCTGGAGAACAGGCCCCGCCCATCTACGATCCGCAGGCTGACCCGCATGGCCCTGACGGCGGCCTCGAGCTGGCCGAGGGTGCCACTCTGCACGATGCTCTCGCCACCTGGCACGCGGAAGTCGCCCGCGCCCGCGAGCTCTGCGCCGACCGTGCCCTGGCCGACACTGGTCGCTTCATGGAGCAGGACGTCAGCCTCCGCTGGATCTACGTCCACATGATCGAGGAGTACGCCCGCCACAACGGCCACGCTGACCTGCTCCGGGAACGCATCGATGGCGCCACCGGCGTATAGCGCCGATCAGACAGCGTTGACCTGTCACGACGGGGTCTACGCGCTGGCCATCCAGGTGCTGCCGTCGGGTGGGTGACGTTGAAGCTGCCGCTCACGGAACTGGTTGTCTTGAGGGCGAACTCCGCGACATCGCGGACATCAACAGGTTGAACTTGAAAGCGTGATGTCGGTCAGCCCTCCAGGGTGAGGCCGGTACCGGCGAAGCAGCCGTTCGCCTGGCTTGTAGCAGGCCATCCCTGCCATCGAAATCCGCCTGGAGCCGCGGCCGCCCTCCCGGCGGAGGACTCGATGCCCCTCGCAGGGATGACCATCAGACACTGCTTCAGGCCGATCCCTGGCGCCGGCCGGGCAAGGAAGATCGGCCCATGCGATTCAAGATGCTTCATCCATCCCCGACGGTCGGTGACACCGCGCGGCCGGTCCCCAGGTGGGCCATCCGCTCCGCCCGGGTCATACCCCTGGCTGTCCTGCCATCGTGCCTGTGGCGCCTGCCGTTCGCATTCGACTACGAGATGGGCCAGGTCTATGCAGTCCACAAGACGTGGCACTGGTGGGTGATCCTCTACGTCTTCGGGCTCAGCCTTCTCTCCGAGGGGCTCGCCTACCTCTCCTTCGGCCTGGTGGCCGGATGGGGCGAAGTGGCTCCTTCCTGGATCCCAATCATCGGCGGCCGACGTATTCCACCGCTCGCAGCGATCGTCCCGGCCACCTTGGGCGGTCTGGCGCTGATCGCGCTGTGGGACCCGCTGCCGCTCGCCTGTCTCCACATCGGCGGGGTCCCCCTCGTCGAGTACTCCAACGGCTGGTGGAAGGCCCTCGCGGCAGCGGCCACTCTCCCGCTGATTCTGTGGGGGCCGCTTCTCCTGGCTGTGACGTACGCGTACTACAAGCGCCGTCGTGGAGAGTGACATGTGGTCAACTTGACTGGATTCGGTGCCGTTCGCCTGACAACCGCCAGATGCTGTCGGTAGCCCTGGGCTGTGAGGTATGAGCGGGGCGGCGGTTTGACCGACGCTGAGAGGGCCGCGCGGGAGCGGATTGCGATCTCTCGGTTTTGTGTCGGTGGTGGTGAGAGTCGGTGGTGACGTTCTGGGGTGGGGGCGTTAGAAGCCGTTGTCGTACCGAGAGGTTCGGTTGCGGGTCGAACTTGGGCTCCCGGTTGGGTGATCGGCTCGTGGCCGGGGAATGAAAGCAGGGCCTCCCGCACAGCTCATGGGTGTTGAAGTCCATTCGAGCGTCAGGAGGCCCTGTGCCTCAGTCTTCCGTGCCGGTGTCCGTGGCGTCCAACCCGGATACCCCGTCGTGTGACTGTCTCGCCCACGTGTACGGGAACGCGGCCGACCATGGCGAGCGAACGCGTCATTACCCCTCGGACATGACGGACGAGGAGTGGGCCGAGGTCCGTGCCGCGATGCCGGTGCCCGGGTGGCTGGAGGGCCGTGGCGGGCAGCCGGAAAGTTACTGCCACCGGCAGATGGTCGACGCGATCCGCTTCCTCGTCGACAACGGAATCAAGTGGCGGGCGATGCCGGTGGACTTCCCCGTCTGGGACCGGGTCTACGCGTTCTTCCGCCGCTGGCGGGACAAGGGCCTGGTCAAAGAGTTCCACGACCGGCTGCGTGGGAAGGCCCGGGAGGCGGCCGGCCGTGATCCGGAGCCGACCGCGGGCATCATCGACGCCCAGTCGGTCAAGGCCGCCGCGTCCGTGCCCGCGTCCTCACGTGGCTTCGACGGCGGGAAGAAGATCAACGGCCGTAAGCGGCACATCGTGGTCGACACGACGGGGCTGCTGCTGACGGTCATGGTCACCGCGGCAAACGTGACCGACCGGGAGGCGGGCCAGGTTCTGCTGGCCCGGCTGGCCGAGCGGTTCTTCCTGCTGAGGCTGGTCTGGGCCGACGGCGGTTACACCGGGCCCCTGGTCGACTTCGCCGCGAAGGTCGGCCTGCTCATCCTCATCGAGGGCGGCGCCTTCGGCCTGTAAGACGCGACTGTGGC
>NZ_JBEOVN010000340.1:0-3949 GCF_040295565.1 Streptomyces sp. NPDC002785
CGGGTTGTAGTGCTCCTGCACGGTGCTCAGCGCGTTGCCGGGGTAGCGGTTCTGGCACACATTCCGTGAAAGATCTTGCTGGCTCTCGCCAGCAGGAGGCGCGCGTCATGTGAGCTGCGCGGACCACGCGTCACCGGGGTCCGGTGAGGCCGGACTCAAGATCGCTCACGGAATGTGTGCCAGAACCACTTCTCGTGAACAATCCCCGACAGGCGGACGCTCAACTGCTGCTGAAGCTGAAACTCATCGACAAACGCTGTCGCTGAAAGTGAACGAAGCCAGAAGAAGTAGCAGTGTGGGCGAAGCTCGTCTCTGTCTTCCCGAAGGGGTGGTTCGCCCTCTATGCCCATTCCATGCCCAGCTCCGCGAGCGCGGCGCGCTGCGGGTCGGTCAGCTTGTCCCGCCTCGCCTTGGTGTTGCTCAGAAATACGCCAAGCCGTACGGACACCGGTTCGGCCTCGCCGTCGACCGCGATTTCTTCGCTGTGCGCTCGGGGCACCGGCTTGCCCGCGCCCTCCCGCGCGATGTACTGCGCCAGGGCCGCCACGCCCCGTGTGAAGGCCGCCGACGCCTTGGCCGGACCCGCCCCCGCCACGCTCTTCTTGGCCGGGGCCACAGCGGGCAGCTCAGCGGGCTTCACGCCCAAGCCGGACAGTCGCTCCTGCTGCTCGGTGCTCAGCTGCGCCCAGTTGCTGGCCTGCCGCTTCAGCCACTTGCCGATGTCGTCGCCGTCCATCAGCACGCCGGGCTGGATCTCGAGCAGCACGCCGCCGGCTTCGGTGTCGGCGAGGTCGGCGAGGACGCGGTAGTGGCGTTGCCAGTCCAGCGGCCAGGGGCAGTCCCAGTCCGGGTCGATCGCCGTCAGCTGCGCCGCGCGTTCCGCCGCCCGCTCTGGGTCCTTGCCCAGGCCGTTCTTCGCGCCTTTTCTGCGGAGGTTGGCCATGTGCTGCCCGATGGGCACCATCGCCTCGCCCTCACCCCACACCGCGTCCTGGCGGGGCGCGAGGTTCCCGGTGGCCCGGTGGTAGGAGCGGAGCGCGGCGAGCTTGGCCTCCCACGCCTCTTCGCCCGGCTCCCACACCACCCCGGCCTCCGGCAAATCGAGCAGCTCCCTGCGCCGCGGCTCCAGTTCCCCGGCTCGCAGCGCCTTCCGCTGCTGGCGCACCCACCGTCCAAGCGGGACGCCGACCTCGGTCTCCGTGTCATAGGGGACGGCGTAGAGGCCGGTGATCTCGTTCTCCGCCCGCCAGCGCAGCAGGGCTTGATAGCCCTCCAGCCACACGAGGCTGTCCGGCCGGTAGACCGGGGTGCGCAGGAAGGCGGCGATGGTGGCGACGTCGCGCGGGCTGGAGAAGTGGAGCAGGGCCGACTCGGCGGCGGCGTCGGTGTTGCCCTGCTCCTGGTCCTCGCCTCACCCTCGCCGCCGGCCCCGACGATCCGGCCGTCCTCATCGCGCCGGACGTGCACCTTGCGCTGCTGCTTGCTGCGGGTGAGGGCGCGGGAGGCGAGCTGCTCAACGAGTCGTTCATCATGCGAGCGCAGGCCCTGGAGGACGGCTACAGCGGGGCGGAAACTGGCGGAGGCGACCATGTCGGTGGGGTCCTCACCGGGCTCCAGGAACACGGGCACGATGATCCGGGCGACCTTGGTGGAGCCGTCGCGGTTCAAGCGGAGCGCGCGGCCGATGTTCTGCACGATCTCCACCTGGGAGCCGCGGGTGTCGGCGAAGCAGATCGCCTCCACCCCGCGCTCGCCAGTGATGTCGACGCCCTCCCCGAGGACCCGCACGCTGGCGAGGAAGGCACGGTGTACGCGCCGGTTGTTGGCGTCGATACCGTTGGCGAACTGCCGCAGGATCTCCCGCCGTTCGGCTACGAGGTGGCCGCCGCACAGCCACGCCGACCACACCCGGTCCGGGGGTACGTGGCGGTCGGCCTCCAGCTCGTACAGCTCCGCGTTGATCGACGACTTCGGCAGTGCCTCCGCCTTCGCCAGATCGTCGTCGGATGCCTCGGTGACGTACAGCTCGGCAGCGGTCTCCGGCAGCTTGCCCGCGAACGCGGCGGCCTCCTCCACCTTCTGGTGGAACGTCATGACGGTGCGCAGGTTGTGCGCGGCGGCGTGCTCCACAAGCGCGGTCTGCAGCAGCGCGAGGCGCCGGCCGCGCAGTGCCTCTTCCGACAGCCCGAGGACGGGCGAGGGGTTGCGGATCTCGAGTACGTCGATCTCGAACCCGGCGAGGATGCCCCGCTCGATCGCTTCCGAGAGCCCGAGTTCGGCCAGCCACGGCCCGTAGGTCTCGGAGTCCTCACCCATCGACGCGAGCTCCAGCTCCTGGCCGTCCGCGCCCTTCTGCGGCCGGGGAGAAGCCAGGATGCGCGGGGTCGCGGTCAGGTACAGCCGGAAGTCCGCCGGGATCCGCTGGTTGTCGTGGATCGCCGCCCACGGGCGCCCAAGATCACCGGCGGTGCGGTGGACTTCGTCCGTTTTACCGACCGAGGCTGTGTGGGAAGCGCCGTTGAGCTGGGATTCCACGTGCCGTGCATGTGCGCGAGGTCGGGGCAGGCGTGATGAAGGACCGAGCCGAGGCCATCACTCGATCCGGTAGCCGACTGTGGGTGTCGTGCTGATCACCGATGGGGTGCCGAGTTTGCGTCGGAGTCTGCCGATGGTCACGGCGACGGTATTGGTGAACGGGTCGGCGTTCTCGTCCCACACCTGTTCCAGGAGGGCCTCCGCGCTGAGAGGGGCCGGGCTCGCCCGAAGCAGGGCGGTCAGGACTTCGAACTCCTTGACGGAGAGCTCGAGTCGGCGCCCGTCGCGGGTTGCGGTGCTCAGTACGGGGTCGAGTTCTATGCCTGCGGCGCGGAGCGTGCGGGCGTGGGTGTACGGGCGCCGACGGGACAGGGCCCGCAGGCGGAGGACGAGTTCGGGGAAGTGGAACGGCTTGACCAGGTAGTCGTCGGCTCCCAGGGTGAGGCCGCCGACACGGTCGGCTGGCGTGTCCGCTGCGGTCAGCATCAGCACCATGGGGCGGTCGTCGCGGTCGCTGATCATCTGGCAGAGCGTGTCGCCGTGGATGCCGGGCAGGTCCCGGTCCAGGACGACCGCGTCGTAGGCGTTGGTGTCCAGCTTGGCTGCGGCCGCCAGGCCGTCGTAGGCGACATCCACTGCTATGCCCTGGTCGTGCAGGCCCTCGGCCAGCACGTCGGCGAGCGATCTGGCGTCCTCCACCACCAGAACCCTCATATCGCGGCCTCCGCCTCGGCCGTCCTGGGGAGGGTGACGGTGACCCGCAGGCCGCCCTCGGCGCGGGGCCGCAGGTCGAGGGCGCCGCCGTGGGCGTCGGCGATGGCCGCGACGATGGTCAGGCCGAGGCCCGACCCTGTGTCGCTTCCGCCGCCGGTGCGCTCGGCGCCGAGCCGCCGGAACGGGTAGACCAGCTGGGCGACCTGATCTTTGGCCAGGAACGGACCTCCGTTCTCCACGACCAGCCGCGCATCCCTGTCCTCGGCGTCGACGGCGACGCGGATCCAGCCGCCGGGCTGGTTGTGCGCGATCGCGTTGTCGACGAGGTTCTCCACCATCCTGCGGAGCAGTACCCGGCTGCCTCGTACCCAGACGCCGGACCCGTTGCTCGCGAGGTCGGCGTCCACGGTGAGGTGCTTCACGCAGGAGAGGGCGGAATGCTCGGCGAGGGCCGCCCGGGCGAGCGCGTCCAACGGGAGGGCCGCGGTGTCCGGTAGCAGCACGCCGTGCTGCGCGCGGGCCAGTGCCAAGAGACCCTCCAGCAGGCGGTCGATGTGATCCAGCTCAGTCCTGACGCGGCGCGCGAGGGTGCGCGTCTGCTCGGGCACGTGCCCGGGTTTGGCGAGTGCGACGTCCACCGAGGCGCTCATGGTGGCCAGCGGGGTGCGCAGCTCGTGGGAGGCGTCAGCGACGTAACGCC
>NZ_JBEOVN010000341.1:0-3942 GCF_040295565.1 Streptomyces sp. NPDC002785
ACACCACGTGATCATTCCGGGGCCGTCGCCATGCCCGGAAGGCAGATCACGACCGTCACGCATCACGCATGATCAGCCACCCGACAGGCTCTTAGGCGAAACGGGGCGGGCCTCAGGAGGAGGGGCTCTTCGTGGCCCGCCCCGTGTCTCAGTCTGAGCTGCGGGTCACGCGGGAGGCAGCCCCGGAAGCACCGTTCCGGTGTATGCGGCGAGCACGCTTCCCAGGGCTCCGCTGACGACAGGGGAGTTGAGGATGCCGACGATGGATCCGCCCCAGCGCTGGAGCCTGCCCGGGTCAGGAGATCCGTTGGCGGCCTCGGATTCGAGACGCGTGGCAAGCTGAGTGAACTCAAGGACGTCGTCTTCCGGAAGTTCCAGAGCAGGCACTGCCTGGCGCAGCGCGCGGGCGAGCATGACGACCGCCGCGGGGTCGATCCCGTCCTTGTTGGTCGTGGCGGTCATGGTGAAGTCACGGCTGTTCGCGGCGATGTTGCCCGTGTTCTCCCCGATGTTGAACGTCGTGTTGCCGCTGCTGTTGCGACGCTCGTACGCGCTTACGTCACCTTCGAAGTGCTCCACGCAGTCCTGCCCCTTTGCGGTGATCTCGGCCCGGGCGGGCCCTTCCAGCTGTCCGGACTTGTTTCCTGTGATCAGTTCCTTGGAGAGCAGGTAGGCCGCTGCGCGGTCGACCTCGCCAGGCGTCAGCCGGTCGCCCTCGAAGAGCGAGAGCGGAGACTGGAGGATGCCGTCGGCGTAGGGGAAGCCAACGCCTTTCTCCTTCTGCGTCCATAGCCAGGTCAGCAGGCCCTTGCGTGCAGCCGCGCTGCGCGCTCTGGGGTCTGCGCGCCGGCCTTGGCGTTCCTGCACCCACTGCAGTCCCCGTGGTGTCAGATTGGCCGCCGGATCGTCCATCGTGGCGTAGTGATCGCCCAGCAGGCCCCAGTTCTTGCACGTCAGCAGCAGTCGGAAGGACTGCTGCTCGTCGAGGCCGTGCAGTTCGCCGAAAGCAGTGATCGTCACGTACTCCGTCGAGTTCGCGGCCGTCTGTTCGTGGACCCACTCCACGAGCGGCTCGTGTAGAGCAACAAAGTCAATGGCCATGGACGCGCTCTCCTTGCTCGGTGCTGAGAACTCATGAGCGTAAATCCCGGCACTGACACGGAGCCCTTCTGCGCCCCGACCGCTGCGGGTAGCGCATGGCATCATCCCTGCGGGTCGTACCGGCGATCACTCCTCGCCGGTACGACCTTGTTCGCTCCGGTAGATCGGAAGTGTGTGCGGGCCTGGACGGGTGCGGTGGGCCGGGCCAGGCTGTGTGAATGAACGACGAAGGCGCCGCCCCCGGGGAAGACAGCCGTGCGGCCAAAGTGGCCCTCTACATGGAAACGCTCCAGGCCCGGATGGACCCGGACCAGTACGGGGCTCTGGCCCGGGCTCTGCACGAGGCATTCCATCTGCTGGCTCAAGGCCGCGAGGGCACCATCGACTCCGAGGACGACTCCACATTCACGTTGGAGATGAATCGCGAGTTCGCGACCGTCCTGACGATGCTCCTCACCGGAAAGATGGACCAGCAGATCGTCGAGGTGCCCGGATCCGACGGCCACTCCGGCTTCGTCCTCATGGACCCCGAAGAGGCCGACGACCCCGCCAAAGTGCAGGAAGTCCGCGACTTCATCGACCAGTGGAGCACCGAGCGCGAATCCGTGAGCAACGAGCTGGACGGAATCGCGCGGGCGAGCAACCTGAGCACCGACGACTGATCACCTGTCGGCCAGATCACCCGGCATGAACACACGTCCGCAGCAGGCCGGCGGCCCGGAACGTAGGCAGTTCAGTTCACGCGAAGCGCGAGAAGTGCCATTCCCGCGGTGGCGGCGCGGTGCTGGTAGGCGCGGAGGCCGGGGGCGCCGGGGGGTGCGGGCAGTCGGGCGTTGCGGTGCCAGTGGCCGGTGAGGGCGGCGAGGAATGCGGTGGCGGCCAGGGGGTCTGTCGCAGTTGCGAAATGTTCGTCCAGCAGGCGGGTGATGTCCTTGGGGGTGTGGCCGGCGAGGACGAGCTGAGGGGCGAGGGAGACTGCGTCGACGCAGGCGGGCCCGGTGGTGGCGTGGGCCCAGTCCACGAAGGTCACCCCACGCTCCTGGTCGCGGACCATGTTGTCGGCGCGCAGGTCGCCGTGGACGATCCGGTCGCCGTGAGCGAGGCCGGGCCAGGCGGCCTCGAGTTCGGCGAGCTGGTGCAGCCGGTCCCGTACGTCGGGGTTCAGGTCGCCCGGCGGGTTCGCGAGCAGGACGTCCCAGCCGTGGAGGCCAGCCGCGCCGGAGGGTGTGCTGGCGACCGCCGCGGTGTAGGCAGCCGGGGCGGGGCTGGAGGTGAGCTTGTCGAGCAGGGCCCAGGTCTGCCCGGCGTCGCCGGAGGCCGGTGAGAGGTCGGGGTGCGGTCCGTCCAGATGGGCGATGACGACGGCGGTCCAGCCGGCTGCACGGTAGATCCCCAGGAGCTCCGGGGCCGGGGCGCCGGGAGGCAGCACGTCCAGGACGTTGGCCTCGTGGACGTTGGCGTCGGTCAGCGGGTCGTCGTCGGGAGCGGCCTTGACGAAAACCCGTCGGCCACTGGCGAGGCGGAGTGCGGCGGCAAGCTGGTGGCCGAAGCCGCCCGCCGGGGTGTCCACGTCCATAACGGAGGATCCGAGGGCGGTTTCGAGGCGGGTCCGCAGCGGGGCCGGAACGTCGGTCCATCGCAGACGGCCGACGGGGGGAAGCGAAGACATGGAGGCGACTCACAGGTGGTGGCGGGCAGGGCGCGGGGGTGAGCGCCGACCCGGACCGTGTGAGGTGGTGCCTCAACGGTCCCGGCCGGCGCTTGGCGCCTGTCGCCGCATCACGCACATGCCTTGAGTCCCTTGGAAGTCGGGAAGGGCATCCGTTTCGGGTGCCCTTCCACTGTAGCGGGGCGAGTGGGTCAGGTCGCGGAGATTGGAGTCAGGTGATGCAGGAGGGACGGTCCGATGCGGGTGGGATCGGACAGCAGGTGACGGGCTCCAGCCGTACGGAGGGCGGCTGACGGGTGCCAGCCCCACGCGGCACCCAGCGCGAGGACACCGGCGGCGCGCGCGGCGCTCATGTCGCCGGGACTGTCCCCGACGAATACCACCTGCTCGGGCGAGACGCCGCCCCTCACTGCGGCCGGATCCGGGAGCCGGAGGAATCCCCTGTGTGACGTACAGGGGCGGCATTTGCGTTCGCGGGCTGGAGCGGGGGCGTAGGACAGGAGCAGCGGGTGCGGGTCGCCGTGGGCTGGGCCGCCCGTACTCGCGTGTTCGTACTCGCGTGTTCGTCTTCGCGGTGGTTTGCAACAGTTGTGTACCTGGTGTCGGGGAATCGCTGGTGTCTATTGCGGGTGTGTTTGGGTCGTGTGCATGAACGTGCAGATGAGCCCGGAGGAGTACGAGCGGACGTTGCCGCGTAAGCGGGTCGCCGCAGGGGTTTTGTTCTTTGATCCGGAGGGGCGGGTGCTGTTGGTGGACCCGGTCTACAAGCCCTTGTGGGAGATCCCCGGCGGTGCCGTGGAGTGGGACGAGTCCCCTCGCGCGGGTGCGGTGCGGGAGGTCAAGGAGGAACTGGGGCTGGAGTGGGAGCCGGGCCGGCTCCTTGGTGTGGACTGGCGTGGGGCGCGGCCTGGGCGCAGTGAGGGCCTGGTCTATGTGTTCGACGGTGGGGTGCTGAGCGGGGATCGGCTGTCGGGGGCCCGGTTGCAGGCGGAGGAGCTCGGGGCGATGGAGTTCGTTGCGGTCGACCGGCTCCGGGAGCGGTTGGTGGAGCGGCTCGCGGTGCGGGTGGAGGCGTGTGTGCGGGCCCGTGAGCAGGGGCTGACGGTGTATCTGGAGTACGGGGTGCCGGTATAGGGAGAACATGCGTTGGTGGTCCGGCCCATTGTGGGGCC
>NZ_JBEOVN010000342.1:0-3840 GCF_040295565.1 Streptomyces sp. NPDC002785
CACACCGCCGGCCAGCGCCATCGAGCACTCACCGTTGCGCAGCGCCTGCGCGGCCAAGTGCAGCGCCACCAGCGACGACGAGCACGCCGTGTCGATGGTGACCGCCGGACCCTCCAGTCCGAAGGTGTAGGAGATACGGCCGGAGGCGACGCTGCCCGCGGTGCCGGTGCCCAGGTAGCCCTCGAGTCCCTCGGGCAGCGCGGTCAGCCGGGACAGGTAGTCGTGGTACATGACGCCCGCGAACACACCGGTCTTGCTGCCGCGTACCGACGCCGGGTCGATGCCCGCGCGCTCGAAGACCTCCCAGGAGGTCTCCAGCAGCAGCCGCTGGTGCGGGTCCATGGCCAGCGCCTCGCGCGGGTTGATCCCGAAGAAGTCCGGGTCGAAGTCACCGGCGTCGTAGAGGAATCCGCCCTCGATAGTGGCGCTGGTGCCGGCCGCGCCCTGGTCATCGCTCTGGAGCCCGTCCAGCTGCCAGCCGCGGTCGGTCGGGAAGCCGGAGATGGCGTCGTTGGCGCCCAGGACGAACTGCCACAGCTCCTCGGGGCTGGTGACACCCCCCGGGTAGCGGCAGCTCATGCCGACGATGGCGATGGGTTCGTCGTCGGCGAGGGCGACGGTCGTCACCGGGGTGGTGGCGGCGCCGTCGGCGTCGTCGCCGAGGATCTCGATGCGCAGGAAGCCGGCCAGGGCGGTGGGCGTCGGGTAGTCGAAGACGAGGGTGGCCGGGAGCCGGACGGAGGTCACGGCGCCGATGCGGTTGCGCAGTTCGACTGCGGTGAGCGAGTCGAAGCCCAGTTCCTTGAAGGCCCGGCCGGCATCGACGGCCTCCGGCCCGGCGTAACCGAGCACTGCGGCGACCTGGGTGCAGACGAGTTCCAGGAGCAGTTTGTCGCGCTCGGGCACGGACAGGCCGAGCAGGCGCTCGGCGAGCCCGCCGACGGGGGCGGCGCCGCCCGTCTCGACGATCCGGCGGCCGGGGAGGCGCACCAGGCCGCGCAGCATCGCGGGCACCTGGCCGGCGTCGGTGGCCCGGCGCAGCGGTGCCAGGTCCAGGTGCATGGGCACGAAGGCGGGGTCGCCCACGGCCAGTGCGGTGTCCAGCAGGGTCAGGCCGTCCTCGGAGGACAACGCGGCGACGCCGGCGCGGGTGATGCGCTGGATGTCGGTGTCGTCCAGGTCTCCGGTCATGCCGCTGCGCTCGGCCCACAGGCCCCAGGCGAGGGCGGTGGCGGGCAGCCCCTGGGCGCGGCGGCGCTGGGCGAGGGCGTCCAGGAAGGCGTTGGCGGCGGCGTAGTTGGCCTGGCCGGGGCCGCCGAGAGTGCCGGCGGCGGCGGAGAACAGCACGAACGCGGCGAGGTCCAGCTCGCGTGTCAGCTCGTGCAGGTGGAGCGCGCCGTCGGCCTTCGGCGGCAGTACCCGGTCGATGCGCTCGGGGGTGAGCGAGTCGAACACGCCGTCGTCCAGCACACCGGCGGTGTGCACCACGGCGGTCAGCGGATGCTCCGTCGGGACGGCGGCCAGGACGGCGGCCAGCGCGTCCCTGTCGGACACGTCGCAGGCGGCGAGGGTGACCTCGGCGCCTGCGGCGCGCAGTTCGGCGACGAGTTCGTCGGCGCCCTGTGCGGCGGCGCCGCGGCGGCTGAGCAGCAGCAGGTTCCGTACCCCGTGCTCGGCGACCAGGTGCCGGGAGACCAGGCCGCCCAGGGTGCCGGTGGCGCCGGTGACCAGGGCGGTACCCCGGGGGTCGAGGGCGGGGGCGGTGTGCGCGGTGTCGGCGGCGACGCGGGCCAGCCGCGGTACAACCACGGACCCGGCGCGGACGGCGAGCTGTGGCTCGTCGGAGGTGAGGGCGGCGGGCAGCACACGGAATGACTCGTCGCGGCCGTCCACGTCCAGCAGGACGAAGCGGTCAGGGTTCTCCGACTGTGCGGAGCGCAGCAGGCCCCACAGTGAGGCGTGCGCGAGGTCGTCGACGTCCGCGGTGGCGGTGGTGGCGACGGCGTTACGGGTGGCGATGACCAGCCGGGAGCCGGCGAACCGGTCGTCGGCGAGCCACTCCTGGGCCAGCGCCAGCGTACGGTGCAGCGCGGCCCGTACGGCGGCGGTCGGCTCGCTCTCGGCTTCCGTGCCGGGGCCGAAGAACGGCACGACGACGGCCTGCGGAAGGGGGGTGCCGGCGGCGACGGCCTCGGCGAGCGCGGCCAGGTCGGCGTAGGCGGCGGCGGTGGGCAGTGCGGCGGTCAGCTCGGGCGCGGGCATGTCGCCCAGCAGCGCCCACTGTCCGGCAGCGACGGTGGTGGCGGCGGCCGGGACCGGCGCCGGGCCCCACTCGACGCGGAACAGGGAGTCGTAGAAGGTGGAGCGGGCGGCGTGCACCTGCTCCGGGGAGACGGGACGCAGCAGCAGCGCGTCGACGGAGGCGACCGGCGCCCCGCTCTCGTCGGTCACGAGGACGGAGACGGTGTCCTGGCCGGCGGGCGACAGGCGCACCCGCAGGGCGGCGGCACCAATGGCGTGCAGTGCCACCCCGCTCCAGGAGAACGGCAGTCGGCCGTGCTCGGTGGGCTCCAGCAGGGAGCCGATGCCGACGCCGTGCAGGGCCGCGTCCAGCAGCGCCGGGTGCAGGCCGAACAGGCCGGCCTCCTCGCGGGCGCTCTCCGGGAGGCGGACCTCGGCGTAGACGTCGTCGCCGTGCTGCCAAGCGGCCTTGAGGCCCTGGAAGACCGGGCCGTAGGCGAAGCCGGTCTCGGCGAGCCAGTCGTAGAGGCCGTCGATGGGGACCTCGGTGGCGTCGGCCGGCGGCCAGGCGGCGAGGTCGGCAACGGGGGCGGTGGCGCCGGTGGCGAGCACGCCGGTGGCGTGCCGGGTCCATTCCCCCTCGCCCCAGCCGGTGCCGTCGGCGGACTCCTCCAAGCGGGAGTGCAGGGTCAGTGAGCGACGGCCGGAGCCGTCCGGGGCACCGACGGCCACCTGGAGCTGCACGCCGCCCTGCGGGGGCAGCACCAGCGGCGCTTCCAGGGTGAGCTCTTCAAGAACGTCGCAGCCGGCGTGGTCACCGGCCCGGATGGCCAGCTCCACGAAGGCGGTGCCGGGCAGCAGCACCGTGTCCATCACGGCGTGGTCGGCGAGCCAGGGATGGGTGGCGAGCGAGAGCCGCCCGGTGAACAGGAATCCGGCGGCGTCGGCCAGCGAGACCGCGGCGCCGAGCAGCGGGTGGTCGGCGGAGCCGAGGCCGGCGGCGGTGACATCACCGGTCCACTGGCCGGCCGGCTCGGGCCAGTACAGCTCGCGCTGGAAAGCATAGGTGGGCAGCTCCACGCGGCGGCCGCCGGAGCCGGCGAAGACGGCGGTCCAGTCGACGCCGACGCCGTGCGCGTGTGCCTGGGCCAGTGCGCCGGTCAGTGCCCTGGCCTCGGGGCGCTCGGCACGCAGCAGCGGCACGAAGGCCGCGGTCCCGGCGGTGACGCAGTCCTGCGCCATGGCGGTGAGGACCCCGCCCGGGCCGATTTCCACGTAGGTGGAGACGCCGTACTCCTGGAGCCGGCCGATGCCGTCGGTGAAACGGACCGCCTCACGGACGTGCCGCACCCAGTGGTCGGGGGTGCAGATCTCGGTGGCGGAGACGGAGGAACCGGTCAGGTTGGAGACGATCGGGATGACCGGCGCACGGTAGTCGAGGCTCTGTGCGACCTCGCGGAAGGCGTCGAGCATGCCGTCCATGCGGGGCGAATGGAAGGCATGCGAGACGGTGAGCCGCTTGGTCTTGCGGCCCTGCGCCTCGAAGGTCCCGGCGATCGCGACGGCCGCGTCCTCGTCACCCGCGACGACCACCGACTG
>NZ_JBEOVN010000343.1:0-3803 GCF_040295565.1 Streptomyces sp. NPDC002785
GGGCGGGCGGGACGCCGCCCGCCCCACAGCTCAGCCATACGGTGCCCGGTGCGGGCGGACAGCACGGGCCGGTCATCCAGGCCGGGAGCATCGAGGGCTCGGTGCTGTCCACGCCTCACAACGGCTGACGGCTGACGGAAGAGCCCGGCCTGCGGTCGAAGACACAGTCGCCGCACAGGCCGCCGGCCGGGCAGCGGTAGTACAGGCAGCAACTGCGGCGGCGGAACGCCGGATCGTGCGGGGCCCCGGTGCTCCGGAGGTCCGGGTGATCGAAGAGTTCGGCGGCCAGTGCGCGGGCCCGTCCTGACACGTCGGGGCGGCGGTGGGTACGGGCCCAGGTGACCAGTTCACGCAGAGCTCCCGCCAGGGCCGACCCCGCGTTGCCCCACAGCAGCCCGTTCGACAGGGAGCCGTCGCGGCGGATCGCCTCGGCGAGGGGCACGAGATGGGCGTACTGGACGGCTTCCCGGATCCGGGCGGCGGTAGCGGGCAGCGATTCGGCGGTGTTCAGCCACAGGTCGTCGGGGGCGGTGCGCCGTGGGTCCCAGTGCAGGGCGCCGGGCGAGAGATCGGGGAAGCGGCCGGTCAGTGCCGCCGGGCCGAGTGCGATCGACCAGAGGCGGGAGGCCAGCCCCAGGTGTGCGACGGAGGCGGCGACTCTGCGCTCGGAGGTACGGAGCCGGGCGGCGACCGTGTCGATACGGGCCACGAGCGGTGCAGACTCCCCCGCGTACAACAGTGCCAGCGGGCGGTGCGCCCCCTCGGGCGGCGAAGCGGTACGCAATGCGAAGAATCCACTCACAGAGGCCGCTGCAGACTCGTCCATCACGCTGCTCCTTCTCGGCTCCCCGGCCGCCTCCGGTGACATCGCGGGCACCCGCAGTACCGCGACCCGCCGTTCACCGTAACCCCTCGAGATGATCCCTCCGGGGCCCGTCGGAGGGAGGACTACCGTCGGGAGGAGGACCCTGGGACTACTCCCGTACTACCAAGGCAGTACGCAGGATCGCCGCCTCAAGGACGACGACGCAGCCGCTTTGAAGGGACATTGTGGTGTACATGAGTTCCCTTGCGCTGTCCGTGCTTCTGTCACTGGTCTCCGCGGTCGCCTACGCGTCCGGGGCGATCGTCCAGGAGCGCGTGGCCACGGCTGGAGACGGCCGCTCGCTCGCGCCCTTGCGCAACCGTGTCTGGTGGGCCGCCGTGGCACTGAACGGCGTGGGCGCGGTGCTGCATGTCGTGGCGCTGGCCTACGGTCCGCTCAGTCTCGTACAGCCGCTCGGCGCGCTGACCATCGTCTTCGCCCTGCCGATGGCGGCACTCTTCGTACGCCGCCGGGCAGGTGCCACCGCATGGCGCGGCGCGATCATGGCGACCGTCGGTCTGGCGGGCCTGCTCGCGCTCACCGGGAACGCCGAGTCGCACACCCTGAGCGGCCCGGATCAGCTGCTGCTCGCCGGCGTGACGCTCGGTGCGGTCGCGGCGCTCTTCCTGATCTCCAAGGGCTTGCACCGGCCAGTGGTACGGAGCGTGATCCTGGCCGGGGCCGCGGGCGTCGCCTTCGGTATCGCCTCGGTGTTCACGAAGACGGTGGCCGTGCAGTGGGCCTCCGGTGCGGCAGGGGCCGGAATGCCGGCGCTGCTGTCGATAGCCGCTTTCGCGGCCGCCGGGCTGCTGCTCTCCCAGGCCGCATACCGGGGCGCCGGGCTGACCGCGCCGCTGGCCACGGTGACCGTGGTGAACCCGGTGATAGCCGCGGCTGTCGGCATCACCCTGTTCGATGAGCAGTTCCGGCACGGTACGGCGGGCACCATGCTCGCGCTGGCCTGCGGGGTGGTCGCCGCGGGCGGGCTGATACTCCTCACGACGGAGCGGCTGGGCGCGGAGCGCCGCGCCGGGCAGCCGGCCGCGATCGAGTACCCGGCCGCTCTGGAGGACGGGACGGACGCGGAGGGCTGGGAGACGGAGCCCGGCGCCGAAGGGGCTGCGGAACCGGCGTTGGGTCTGGCCCGGGCTGAGACGCGGACGGTCGTCGTTCTTCCCGAGCCCGCGGCGTCGACACCCAACGTGGCCGTCGAAACCATCGCGGAAACGTTCTCGGCAACCCCTGCGCTGCCGCTGGAGCGTCGGCTCGGGCAGGTGGAAGTCCGGGCCCGGGCGGTCGTCACACACCGGCACGGCAGCACGGCGGAGCCGTGTGTCCGCGGGGCCTGCCGCGCCGGCTGACACAGCCGGGCCCCAGCGGGCCGTTCAGACGCTGACGCCGCCCGCCCTGAGGTAGGCCAACGGGTCGACGTCCGAGCCGTAACCAGGGCCGGTACGGATCTCGAAGTGCAGGTGCGGACCGGTGACGTTCCCGGTCGAGCCCGAGCGCGCAATCCGCTGGCCTGCGGAGACATGCCGGCCCTCACGCACATGAAGCGCGGACAGATGCGCGTACTGGCTGTACTTGCCGTCGCTGTGCCGGATGACTATCTGGTATCCGTACGCCCCCGCCCAGCCCGCCGATACGACCGTGCCGGAGCCGACCGCCTTCACCGAAGTACCGGTCGGGACGGGGAAATCGACACCGGTGTGATAGCCACTGGCCCAGGAACCGGCCTGCTGGTACGCGGTACCGATACCCGCCGCAACCGGCGCGACGAGGCTGTCGGAGTACCTCTCCGCCCGCTGCGGCTTGTGGCTCTCGGCCTTCTTCGGCTGCGGCTTCGGCTTGGTGGGCTGGTGCTGCGGCTTGGTGGGCTGGTGCTGCGGCTTGGTGGGCTGGTGCTGCGGCTTGGTGGGCTGGTGCTGCGGCTTGGTGGGCTGGTGCTGCGGCTTGGTGGGCTGGTGCTGCGGCTTGGCCTTCTGATGCGGTGCGGCCTTCGGCTTCGCAGCCGCTGTCGAGCCCGCCTTGGAACCCGCCTTCGGTGCCTGGGCCACATCGAGGCTCAGGCGCTGTCCTGGAAAGATGAGATCCGGATCGTCCCCCACAACCGTGCGGTTCGCCGCGTACAGGTGCTGCCAGCCGCCCCGGACATGCTCGGTCGCCGCGATCGCGGAGAGCGAGTCACCACCGGCCACGGTGTACGACTCGCGCTTGCCGGGCACAGTGGTCGGCTTGGCGGGCGTGGACGTCCGCTTCGTCTCCGGCTTCCCGGCGGCAGCCTTCCCCGGCGCTTGTACATGGCTGGTCCGCTGCGACTGCGGGTTGATGCCGGGGACTTCCCCGCCATGGGCCAGCCCCGCCCGTGTCGAGCACCCCGGCCAGGCGCCGGGCCCCTGGCCTTCGAGCACCTTCTCCGCAATGGCTATCTGCTGGTCCTTGGTGGCCAGATCGGCGCGCGGGGCGTACACCGTGCCACCGTAGGCCGCCCACGTGGAACGGGTGAACTGAAGGCCCCCGAAGTAGCCGTTGCCGCTGTTGATGTGCCAGTTGCCGGTGGACTCGCAGGCGGCTACCTTCTCCCAGACATCCGTCGAGGCGGCGCCTGCCGACGAGGCTGCGATGAGCGGGAGCGCGATGCCCACACCGCCGACGGTGACCGTGAGCGAGGCACGGTTGAGCCGGCTGGGCTGATATCTGCGGTGCCGTCCGTTTGCGGCCATGACTTGGTTCCCCCACTGGCAGTAGGACACGTCGCAAGCGCCCAACTTATGGGCAGACAAAGGCCGATGACAAGAGAGCGATAACGGCTCTCGCCCATCCGGCTTTTCCCGGAGGAGAGTTCCCAGGTGAGCCGGTCCCGAGATGCGTGAGCGGGAACGCCGGGACGGACGTCAACGCCTGCCGTCCCGGATGTGCTGGTGGACGTCCACCAGCA
>NZ_JBEOVN010000344.1:0-3792 GCF_040295565.1 Streptomyces sp. NPDC002785
GGGGCGTCCGGCACGCACGCACGCTGCGTTGTCGGTCGTCGGCGCAGCCCGCTGCGCTCTCCTCCCTCCGCCTTGCGATCGCCCGCACCGGACGCCCCCGGCCCCGCCCTGCGGGCGGACGACGCTACTTTCGAAACACGCCCCGGGTTCCTTGTCTCAGACCGCCTTCTTGCCGCTCTTCATCGACACGCCCACACAGACCAATCCCAGCAGCACGGTCAGTCCGCCGATGATGACGTTGTTGAGGATGACGCCGAGGTCCGGGCCGCTGCCGACGACCCATGTCGAGATGATCATCCAGGCGCCTATGGCGCAGATGGCCCAGCTCAGGCCGTACATCCGCTCCGGCATGACGGTGAACCCGAGGCCCAGCGCGGCGATCGCGATACCCATGATCAGGTTGTGCGTCACCAGTCTGGGCTGACTTGCCGTGAAGTTGAGCACCCAGGGCGAGATGGCGCAGTAGAGACCGATGAGGAACACCGGTGCGTCCACGAGGGCCACATCACGGCCACCGAGCATTCGGGCATAGCGATCGCGCATTTCAGAGACATCGGGGTGACTGGCAATGTCACGGCCGGTGTGCGAGAGGTTTGACATGGGCTCGTCTCCTTCGCTCCTACAGACCTGAACGCCGCTTTTATGCGCTGAACAGCCTGTTATGGCCATTCTGCGCTTATCTAACCCTTATATGTCGACTCAAGGTATGCGAATGTCCGTGGGAATCGCACCGCGTGGGTCACCGTCCAGCCGCCGGGCCAGGGCCACCAGATCGGATGTCCGCAGCACGCGGTCCCCGTACCCCGGCAACGGCACGTGCAGCGGTTTCGTCCAGCGTGACGGAATCGCGTCGAAGCCCTACACCGCCCCCGCCAGACCACCGGTCACCGCCGCGACCGTGTCCGTGTCCCCACCCACGTCCACTGCTGCGGCCAGGGCGTTCTCGTATGTACGAGAAGTGCGCAGCGCCCACAGCGCGGTACCCAGACACGGCCACACCGCACCGTTGAACTCCGTTGCCGCGTCCGGATGCCAGCCGGGCGCGAGGACGGTGGCCCAGCGCTCGCGGTGATCCTCGTGCACATGGTCCAGGGCGCCCGGGACGGCGGCGAGCGGATCGTCGCCGGCCAGCGCCACCCGGATCAGCTCGTGGAACACGGCGGTGCCCTCCCAGGCGGCCCGGTCGCCATGCGTCAGCGCGGCGATCCGGCGGGCGGCATCCATCGTCGACACCCGCCCCGTCCGCGCGAAGTACACCGCCGGTGCGGCGGACCGCATCAGCGAACCGTTGCCCGCCGCGCGCCCGTTGACCTGGAAGTGCAGCGCTGCCGCGAGGTCCCAGGGGACACCGCTTGTCAGGACGTCCTCGGTCTGCAGGCCGATGTCCTTCGGCTCGCCCGCCGCCCACCGGCGAAAACGGCCGAACATGTCGGGGAGGTCGAGGCCGCCCTGCTCCAGCAAGGACTCCGCGACCAGAACGGCCATCTGGGTGTCGTCCGTGGCCTCACCCGGATCCCAGCCGCCACCTCCGCACATCGTGCCGACGCCGTCCGGGAAGCGGGCCGCGTACGCACCGGCGGGACCGAACTCGAACGGCGCCCCGAGGGCGTCACCGACCGCCGATCCGACGACGGCACCCACCACCCGGTCCTGCCGACACACGACGCTCAGACGGTTCATCCGCTCAGCGTACGGAGGGCGATCTCCTCCCGTACACGCGGTTTCAGCGAAATGACGCGGTAGACCGTGGCGTTAGCTGTCGGAACATTGCCGCAGACGGCCTCCGAGGAGTCGTTCACCGGGGGTGTCCGGAGAGGGCGCGGATGGGCCAGGAGACCGCCTGGGGCGGGACTCAGGAGACGTCGACCACCACCGAGTGCCAGCCGGTCGCACCGTTCGGCACCGTGCCGGCCCGTCGGCCGGTCTGAGTGGCGCCGGTGCCGTCCGTCGCACGGACTTCGAGGGTGTGACGGCCCGATGCGGCCTGCCACTCCCACACCCACTGGCGCCAGGTGTCACGGCTGTCCTCGGCCGCCGGCCGTGCCGGGTGCCACGGCCCGCCGTCCACCCGGACCTCCACCCGCGAGATACCGCGGTGCTGGGCCCAGGCGACCCCGGCCACCGGCACGGTGCCGGGCTTCGGGGAGGCGAACGGGCGGGGGGTGTCGATCCGGGATTCGGTCTTGATCGGTGCCTGCTGGGACCAGCTCTGTTTCACCCAGTAGGCGTCGTAGGCATCGAACGTGGTGAGCTCGATGTCTTTGATCCACTTGCAGGCTGACACGTAGCCGTACAGACCGGGAACGACCATCCGGACCGGAAAGCCGTGCTCGAACGGCAGCGGCTCGCCGTTCATGCCGAGTGCGAGCATCGCGTCGCGCCCATCCATGACCGCCTCGACCGGTGTGCCGATCGTCATGCCGTCGACGGACCGCGCCACGATCTGGTCGGCAGGCCCGCCCTTCGACGGTGGCCTCACCCTGGCCTCGCGCAGCAGATCGGCGAGCCGCACGCCGATCCACCTGGCATTGCCGATGTACGGGCCGCCGACCTCGTTGGACACACAGGCCAGCGTGATGTCGCGCTCGATGATCTCGCGGCGCAGCAGGTCGTCGAAGCCGACCGTGACGGGTCGCGCCACACCGGTGCCATGGATTTTCAGCCGCCATGCGCCGGCGTCGAGGCGGGGTACGACCAGAGCCGTGTCCACCCGGTAGAAGTCCTTGTTCGGGGTGATGAAGGGACTCAGCCCCCGGATCCTCAGATCGGCGCCCGCCGACACAGCCGGTGCGGCGGAATCGGGTACCGGGAGGACCAGGTCATGACGTGAGGCGGTGGCCCCGGCCTGGACGGAGGACGTGAGCCGCCGCCCCAGGAGTCCCGCACCGGCCGAGGCCGCCGCCGCCGCTGTCGCCGCGATCACAAAACCGCGCCGGTCGAAGGTGCCGTAGGCCTCCTCGCCCGTCTCCCCGGCCGCGGGAGAGGGACGGGGAGTCAGCGTGAGCCGTCCGACCAGGAGATACAGCACTTCTGCGGCCACCACGGCACCCACCACCGAGGGCAGCGCGTCCGTGGGGCTGCCTTCCGGCCGCCCCACCGCCGCCACTGCCCCGACCACGCCGAAGACCAGTACGGCCGCGGAGCCGGTCCGCCGGTGGCGCAGCGCAAGCATCCCGATCGCCACGGCGAAGACCGCCAGCAGCACCACGATGCCCAGCTGCAGCACCAGTTTGTCGTCGGTGCCGAACTTCCGTACGGCGAAGTCCTTCAGGGCCGGGGGAGTGCGGTCGATGACCGCTCCTCCCACGGCCCTGACCGGCCCCGCCTCGGGACGTACGACAGCCGAGACCAGTTCGGCCACGGCCAGGGCGCAGAACCCGGCGATCAGACCGCTGAGCGCGGCGAGAGCGGCGCGCCCCCAGCGGGACCGCCGGGCACGGGAGGCCCTGAGCCGGTGCGAGTCGTTCAGATCTTCTGTCACACGGGGGATTCGTCGCCGGAGCTCCCGAGGATTAGCCCCTTCACCCGAATGGATCAATGTCGCCTCCGGGTCAATACCTGCCGCGACCCGCGACGCCACTCCCCATGTGCCGGTCGGTCCAAGTCGCACGTACCAGTGGATTCCTCCCGCGACCGCCGCGCCGGAACCGCGGGGCCGGGAAGATCAGCCCAGGCCGCGGGGGGGGGGGGGGGGGGGGCCCCCCCCCGCGGGGGGGCCCACCGGGGGCCGGGCGGGGCACGCGGGGGTGGGGGGTGGACAACACATGAAAAAAAAAAACCAACACTCGCAAG
>NZ_JBEOVN010000345.1:0-3785 GCF_040295565.1 Streptomyces sp. NPDC002785
GCGCCCGGATCGGAGAACTTCCCCGGGTGCGGGAGGGGGTGGTCGGTGTTGCGGACCGCGTTGTATGCCTCGGCCTTCTCCTTGAACGCGGCAGCCGCCGTCTCGTAGTCCTGCTTGCCCTCCTTGTAGAGAGCGATCGCCTCACGGGCCTTGGCCTGCGCGCTGGTGACCGTCCCGGCGTAGGTCTCCAGCGCCGTGGCCGCATCCTCGAACGCGTCCGCCGCGCGCAGCCAATCGGTGGGCAGGGTCTCGAACTTCGCCCGGAAGGTATCGGCGGCCTCACCCTTCCAGTGACCGGAGTCGAGCTTCTTCATCCCGCCGCCGACGAGATCGAACGCCCGCTGGAAGTCCCGGAGGTTCTTCACCGCCGCAGCGATCTTCTCCGGCCTGCCGTGGATCAGCTCGTCGGCTTCCTCGGTCTGTCCGAGCTGCTGCTCCCCGACCTTCGCACCGAGCGAGGACGCGGTCTCATCCCCCCAGTTCTCGACCGCGTCCGCCCACTCATCGGCACCGACCGTCACCAGTTCCTGTAGTCCTCCACCAAGTTGGCGATGAGCGCGAACAGCGCGTCGGCTCGGTGCCGGTCCTCGCGCTGGGTCTGCAGGGCCTGGTGGACCGTCCGGAGCCGGGCCAGCGCGGCCGGCTCGCGGTCCCGCACCTCTTCGAGCAGCGGATCAGTGATCAGGTCCAGGCATGCGCTGAGCAGCCGACGGGTGGCCGGGGACGGAGGGGCGGGGTTGGGGGCGGCGTAACCGGTGGTCAGATAGCGCGCGGGATCGGTCAGGCTCCAGCCGACGATGGAGCCGTGCTGGACCAGGAGCGCCACGTCCGGAGCAATGCCGATGCGGGCCTCCAGCGGTTCGTCAAGGACGTCGAGGTCGCGCAGACAGGTCAGCACGGCGTCCCCGGGCGCACGGCACAGCACCGAGGTCACCTCAAGGCGGCAGTTCCGTTCCTGCCACGTACTGGCTGGCGAGACGACCCATGAGGTCGAACTCGCGTCTGAGCTTGGCTGTGGAGCCGATGTGCCGAACCAGTTCTGACCGGGTCGGGCTGAGCATGTGATGCTGCGCGACGACGATCTCCCGGTCCAGCCGCCGCGACCACAGGATCCTGTCAGTGACGAACTGAAATATTTTCGACTTCCGGAACCTATTTGCGATGCTCGCGTTCGCGCAACGTCCTTGCGATCTCAATATCCTGCTGCAGTGCGCTGAGGCGTGGAGGTGTTCTCGAGTCGTCCAGTACAACGGCGTGGAGGCGATCGCCGACCTTTGGGGGGGATGCACCAGCAGAGCGCCATGACGGGTGCTTCACCTGGTCGATGAATCCGGGAGTGCCGGACCCGGCGACGTCGACCATTGAACCGACAGGGGCCACAGCGGTGATGATTACGTCGACCTCCTGGTGATTTACCAGCTTCATGAAGGATCTCCAAAGATTCGTTCCCAAGACCTGTTACGGGTCAATTCGTTAAATCTGTCTAGCTTGTCAACGGGGATGGGAAATTCGATTCGGACGGCCCCGCCGGGGCCATTTCTATCATGCACCTTTGCGTGTTCGGCAAATTCAGAAAGGAACGATGGGTGCATATCGTATCGTACAATTCCCTTGGCGAAGTTAATCCCATTCGGTCCTGCGTACTCGGCTGCCACGCCGCGTTCGCCAAAATAGATCTTTCCGTCGGATAGTATGCCGCCCCCGATATCCACGCCTGGCACATGGTTCGCCGGGTTGGGTCCGTGATCGAGTTCGTACTGGGCGTCCATCGCTTTTGGTGCACGGTAGATCGGCACCGAGTCGGGGTAGTCGGGAGCGAGTCCTAGGGAATCAGTCCATGTTGTCGGATTGTGAACGTATGTAAGCGGGTTGGGTGCAGGGGTGATGCCCAGCGGGTCCGGAGTGAGATATCGAGCAACTTCGGGGTCGTACGTGCGGAAGTAGTTGTAGTGGAATCCAGTTTCGGCGTCAAATTGCTGACCCGGGAACCTGAGAGGAATGAAAGTCGAACTCGACTTTTTCCAAGTTGTCGTTCCCCATAGGGTGCTGCGGGTGCACCACGCAAGGTTGCCTGATTCATCAACGAGTTCGGCGGGGGTTCCGACGAGATCGGTGATGATGGAGAAGAAGCGCTCATCTATGGCCTCTTGGAGGGCGGCGGCGGGTAGGACGCGTTCCATCTGCGTCAGTGGACGCAACCCCTGGTGATCCCAGGTCAATGCGATCGGATTCGGAAGTGCTTCACTTTCGGTGACCTGTTCGCAGACGGTGGTCTCCTCCCAGGTGAATGTGGTCTGTTCCAGAGAGGTGTGGCCATCGACAGCAAGGCGTTGCTTGCCAATACGTCGGCCCAGCGGGTCGTACCGGTAGCGCCATACCATCCCATCAGGCATGGTCACCGAGCGCATGCGGTCCTCGGCGTCCCACTCATATCGCCAGGTGTCCGGTTTCCTGGAGAGGCGGGTCTTCTGGCGGAAGGTGATGCGGCCGAGCGCATCGTGTTCGTAGCGGACGTTGCCCGCGCCAATGATCGTGGTGCCGAAATAAGTGCGAGAACCCGTCGCTTCCTGGCCAGGGTGTGTTATCGGCCAGGAGGCTTCGGTCTGGTTGCCTGCTTGGTCGTATGCGTAGTGTTCCGTCCAGCCCGGTGCTTGGACGGTCGTGACGCGGCCTGCCGGGTCAAGATCGAAGGTTTTGGTGCCGGAGATTTGGTCGGCAAGACCGGTCAGGTGACCGTCGGCGCGGTAGGTGTAGTCGCGGCGTTGGATGCTGCGGCCTGCACCGGTGACCTGCTGCGTGGTGAGGCGGCCCATCGTGTCGAACTGTGACGTCAGGCTGATGCTGTCACCGATATGCCTGGCAACCTCCCGACCCGCCGCGTCGTGTTCGAAGCGGAGGACGCGGCCCGAGGTGGTGAGTGAGGTGCGTCGCCCTGCCGCGTCATACGCCCAGGTGCTGACCGCGCCGCTGGGGGTGGTGCGGCTGGTACGACGTCCGAGCCGGTCGTACTCGTACGACATCGTCCGGCCGTTGACGGATTCGGACCGGAGACGGCCATAACGGTCACGCAGGTACGTGATGGTGGCGTCCGCGTTGGCGGCCTTGGCGAGTTGGTCGGAGAAGTCGTAGGCAAAGGTAGTGACGTCTCCTGCCGCGTTCTTGGAGACGATCCGGTCCAGCTCGTCCCGCTTGTAGCGGATGGTCTGGCCGAGGGCGTCGGTACGGGCGGTCAGGCGGCCTGCCGTATCGCGTTGGTAGGTGAGCGTGCGGTTGTCGAAGTCTGCTTCGGAGACGAGGTGCCCGGCAGCGTCGTAGGTGTAGTTCCAGGTCAGCCCTTGGGGGTTGAGGACCTGGGTGAGGCGTAGTTCATCGTCGTATGCGAATTCGTAGCGCACGCCGTCGGGGTCGGTGCGGGCCGTCATGAGGTCGAAGTGCGTGTACTCGAAGCGGGAGGCGGCGCCCATGGCATCGGTGTGGGTGAGGCAGTTGCCCTCGCCGTCGTAGGTCCAGGACTGCGTGGTGCCGTCCGCGTCGGTGCGCCGGGACAGCCTGCCCTCCACGGTCCATTCGAGGTGGGTGACCGCACCGAGCGGGTCGGTGAGGGTGACAGGTCGGCCGAACGCGTCTCGGACGAGGCGGGACTTGGCGCCGAGCGGGTCGGTCACCTCGATCGGCAGACCAGCCGCATCACTGCGGATGTGGGTCGTGTTGCCGAGCGCGTCCGTCACGGAGGTCGCATGGCCGGCCTCGTTGTAGGTGGTACGTGTCGCGGCGCCGGACGGGTC
>NZ_JBEOVN010000346.1:0-3765 GCF_040295565.1 Streptomyces sp. NPDC002785
CGGACCCGAGAACCACTACAAGGGCTGCACCCGTATCACCAGCCGAAACGCCGAGCATTGCGCCGCAGATCGAACCTCTAACCGAACGGCATTGGCCCTAGTGGGAGTTCTCCGCCCGGTTGTTCAATCCCTTGTGCGCGCGGTGTTCCACCGAGGGCATCACCTCGCGATGCGCGGTCCCGTAGGAGGCGAGCTTGTCGGTGACCACCACCCGGGGCACCGCGCCCGCGCCCTTCATGAGCTTGCGGAAGAACCGTTTCGCCGCGGCCGTGTCCCGCCGGTTCTGCACCAGGATGTCCAGGACGTTGCCGTCCTGGTCCACGGCCCGCCACAGGTACCTCTGCACGCCTCGGATCTTGATGAAGACCTCGTCCAGGTGCCACTTGTCCCGGGGTGTATCTGGTGTTTCCTCAGGCCAGCGGCGTAGATGGGGCCGAATGTCGTGCACCACTGGCGGACCGTCTCGTAGGTGACCTCGATCCCGCGCTGCAGCAGGAGCTCTTCGACCTCGCGGTACGAGAGGGGGAACCGATGGTAGAGCCAGACCGCGTGGGCGATCACCTCGGCAGGGAAGCGGTAGCCCTTGTACGACGGGGTGATGGCGTCCATGAGCAGGGCATTCAGAGAACCTGCAGGTCAGATGCGGTGTGACCGCTCCCGAGGAGCGGCCTGCACATGCCCGGAGCGTCAAACGAGCGTCACGGCCGAGACGGGTCGGCCCTGCTCGACGGGTGTCGACGCCAGTCCCGCACACTGCCGGAAACAAGGACGTCAGATGTGCGGAATCACCGGTCGATGCTCACCCCCGGGCGCCAGCCACCGTCGACCGGATTCGGGGTCGTAGTGGCGGAAGTAGTCGTAGTGGAGTCCTGTTTCCGAGTCGAAGTACTGACCGGGGAAGCGCAACGGTGTGTACGTCGAGCTTGTCACTGTCCAGACAGTAGTGCCCCACAGAGTGCTACGGGTGTGCCACGTGACGTCGCCTCTTTCGTCGACGAGTTGGCGGTCGGGAGCGGTTCGGGGACACGCCCGACGCATTGCCCGCGCCGCCGGACCCGGGGCTCCGATTGACGGCACGGCCGGGGCGGTGTGACGATGCGCCGATGTCGGACCTGCACGCCCGGATGGCCGCCCGGGTCGGTGACCTCACGGCCGTCGTGGTCGCGCGCTGCGCGGCGGAGGCGCCGTTCTACGGGGCGCTGCCCCGCGCCACCCTCCAGGGCGAGGTGGCGCGGTCCATCGTGGCGGTGCACGCGCTGTTGCTCAGGGCACTGCGCGACGGCGGCGGGGGTCCGATGGGGCCGGGCGATCTGACCCGGCTCATCGAGTGGTCGGCGCGCCGGGCCGAGGAGCGCGTCCCCCTGGAGGCGGTGATCGCCGCGTACCTGATCGGCGCCGAGGTGTGGTGGCAGACGCTGACCGAGGTCGCGGAGCCCGGTGAGCTGGCCGGGGCGGGCGGCAAGCTGCTCGCCTGCCTGCACGCCGCGCTGCCCGCGGTCGTCCTCGCCCACCAGAACGCCCAGGAGGACCTCCACAGCGAGGACAAGCGCGTACGGCGGGCCCTGCTCGGCGCCCTGCTGGCAGGACGGCCGTACGAGGAGCTGGCGGGCGTGGCGCGGGTGGCCGTAGTGGGTGAGTACGAGGTGGTTGCCTTCGCGTTCGAGTCCGACCCGCCGAGCAGATTGGTGCAGTCCTCGCTCGACGCCTTCACCGGGATCCCTGTGCTGATGGACCACGTCGCTCGGATCGCCTTGTTGCCGGGCAGGTCCGACGTGCCGGGCCTGGTGGCCCGGCTGGAGAAGGACGTGGGGCAGCCCGTGCGCGCCGCCGCCGCCCACTCCTCCGTACCGGCGGCCATCTCCTCGGCGGCGCAGGAGGCCGGCCGCGTGCTGGATCTCGTCCGGCGCCTGGGACGCCCGCCCGGGTGCTACCGCCTCGACGACGTGCTGCTGGAGCACCAGCTCGCGCGCCCCGGGGACGGCCTGGTGCGGCTGGCGGCCAAACTCGACCCCTTGGAGGAGCATCCGTACCTGCTTGAGACGCTGCGCGTGTTCGTGGAGCGGGGGCTCAACCGCCGCCAGACGGCATTGGAGCTGTGCGTCCACCGCAACACCCTGGACTACCGGTTGCAGCGAGTGAGCGCGCTGACGGGCCTCGACCTCGCGGTTCCCGCGCAGGCGCGGCTGATCCAGGCGGCGCTCGTCGCCAGGGACCTGGCCGGGCCCGCGGGTCACCGCGGGGTCACCGGATGGCAGGGATCCGCAGGAGCAGCGGAAAGCGGATGAACCACGGCCGGCGTCGACGAGCGCTCGGCCTGTCATCTGTCAGAGCCAGGCGCCGAGTTCCTCGTGCCGGGGTGCGAGGACCGGGCCGGCGCCGGGGTGGTCGAAGACCATGACGGGCCGGTCCGCGTTCCAGCCGGACCAGCCCGGCTGTCCGGTAGTGGCGAAGGCGACCCAGGCCCGGTGCATGGCGTCGGCCAGTGGCTGGGGCGCGCCGGGCCCGGTCAGGTCCTCGGCGGCGCGCAGGTTGTCGAAGACGAAGCCGAGTTCCAGCGCATGGCACGCGCCGAGTCCCATCACGGGCGAGCGCCAGCAGAATTCGTAGACGAAGGTGCGGGCGGGCCGGGAGTCGGCGAGGCGGTTGAGCGGCCCCCGCAGCAGCAGGTCGGTGGCCATCTCTCCCAGGATCTCACCGGGTTTGGCGTGCGGCCGGGTGGCTCGGTACAGGCGTGCCACGCGTTGCGGGACACGGATCTTCAGCAGTGCCAGCCGCAGGGTGAGCCGGCTGATCCGGTCCACGGTTCCGCCGGGTACGAACCACAGCCGGTACTCCTCCCGGTTGCAGCCCAGCAGCAGGTCGGCCTCGGGAAGGGGCGGGGCGGCGGGCACCACGTCGCCGTCGACCACGATGTGGAAGCCGGGACCGCCGCCGATGGGGTCGGACCGGTCGACGACGGCGGCCTGCGCGTCCAGCAGCAGGTCTCGGTCCACCGCCGCGAACGCCTCGGCGGTGGCCGGGATCCGCAGTCTCTTCGCCATCGACCGTACGGTCTTCGCGCCCTCGCGGCGCGACATCGTGTGCGGCGGGCCGCTCTGCAGGATCGCCCGGTGGAACAGCCCGGCCGCGCCGGGGCTGGTCATGAGGGCCGCGACGCTGATCGCGCCGGCGGACTCCCCGCACACGGTGACGTTCGCCGGATCTCCGCCGAAGGCGGAGATGCTGTCGCGGACCCAGATCAGGGCTGCGATCTGGTCGAGGAGGCCCCGGTTGACGGGGGCGTCGGGGAAGACCCCGAACCCCTCGACGCCGAGCCGGTAGTTTACGGAGACGAGGACCACCCCGTCGCGCGCGAAGGCGCGCCCGTCGTAGAGCGGCAGGTTCGCCGAGCCGTTGCGCAGGGAACCCCCGTGGATCCAGACCATGACGGGCAGCCGGCCCTCGCCGACGGATGGGGTCCAGACGTTGAGGTTGAGACAGTCGTCCCCGGCGATGCTCGGATCGGGTATCAGTCGGTCGAGGGGCGGGCGGTAGGGGCGTTTGGGGGCGGTCGGCCCGTACTTCAGAGCGTCTCGTACCCCTTCCCAGGACTCGACCGGGGCGGGAGCGCGGAAGCGGTGGGCGCCGAAGGGCGGGGCTGCGTAGGGGATGCCGAGGAAGGTGGCGATCCCGTTGTGGAAACGGCCTCGGACCTTGCCCTGCCCGGTGGTCGCGATGAGGTCCATGGCGGTCCTTCCATGTGCGAACGGGGGCCGGCCGCCCCTG
>NZ_JBEOVN010000347.1:0-3723 GCF_040295565.1 Streptomyces sp. NPDC002785
GACACCCCGACCCCTCCCGCCCACAGACAAGACGATCATGCCATCCCGACCACTACAGACCGCCGCTTTGCGGATTTCCCAACGGAGTCCTTCAGGGCGGGGAGGAGTCACAAAACCAGCCTGACCCCAACCCTCCACCTAGGTCAGGAGATCCGAGAAGCAGTGCCTAGACTGCAGCGACGAACGCCCGTTGCCTCACAGCAGAGACGTTCTCTCTCAGCGCATCCATACGAGACAGCTGAACCCGACGCCGGCTAAGGGCCCCTGACACCACGAGACGAGAGCCGAAAATGACTGAGCAGTCAGCAGCCGAGGTCCGCAGCGGAGTTCCGCACTCGGCCCGAGTGTGGAACTACTGGATCGGCGGGAAGGACCACTACCCCGTCGACCAGGCACTGGGCGAGCAGGTCATGGCGACGTATCCACCGGCGCGCGAACTCGCCCGAGCCTCCCGGGCCTTCCAGGCACGCGCGGTGCGCTACCTCGCGGAACAGGGCGTCGACCAGTTCCTCGATCTCGGAACCGGCCTGCCCGTACACGACAGCACCCACGAAGTCGCCCAGAGCATCCGACCAGAGGCCCGCATCGTCTACGTCGACAACGACCCCCTGGTCCTGGCCCACGCCCGCGCCCTGCTCACCAGCGCACCCGCGGGCATGACCGACTACATCCACGCAGACCTGCGTGACGCCGAACCGGTACTCCAGGCAGCATCACGCACCCTGGACATGACACGCCCGGTGGCGGTCATGATTCTGTCGACCCTGGGGCACGTCGAACCACAAACCGGCATTCAGCTGACGCGCCAGTACATGCACGCCGTCGTACCCGGCAGCCACCTGGTCCTGTGCGACACCATTGCCACGCCCCAGACACTGGCAGCCCAGGAAGCCTACGCAAAGGGAGACACACCCCCCTACCTGGTACGTCAACCGGAGGAGATCCTCGCGAGCGCGGACGGGATGGAACTGGTCGAGCCCGGCTTCGGATCCATCAGCAACTGGCGCTCCGACCCGGAGCACGATCCCGTCGACCAGTGGGGCTTCGTCGCCCGCAAGAGCTAACCTCCTGCCCGCAAAGGCCGTTACCGCAGACAGCGGCAGGCAAAGCCCGCCAGCGAAGGGGCGCGGGAACACCGAGACGCATGCTCCGGGTCTCGGCTACCCCACGGCGGAAGCGGGATCCGCTCGCACGAGCGGTTCCCAGCGGGGACCGTGCGGGTCGTCACCGGTGAAGACGCTGGGCGTCGGGGGTGACGTACAGCCCGAAGTCGAACAAGCCGGGTCCCCCGCGCCGCTCCCATTCCTGCCAGGGGCGACCTCGTCGGCCAGGTTCCGCGGACCGCCCCGGCGTACATCCACCGCGGCGCTGCCCTGGTCGAGCGTGGCCCAGGAGGAACGGCCGTCGCTGAGCCAGGCCCGCGCCGCGCCGGAGCCGGGCGGGGTGTCGATCTGTACGTCGGGAAGCAGCACGCGCAGCGCGAACCGCACGTCGGGATGGTCCAAGTACCGGACGCGCCGGGGGAGTTCGGCCGGTACGCCCGGGTGACCGCCTCGGACCCGCTCGAAAGGGGTACGCGGTGCGGCCTGGCGAGTGGGCATGAAGCGGGCGGGGGCCTGCATCCAGCCGACGGCCGAGGGGCCCGGTCATTTCCGGTCGTGCTCCCTTCACCTGCCTGGCGCCGTGAGAGTCAGTGCGGTACGGCGTTCTTCTGGGCGTGCTCGCCGGAACTGCGAATGGCGGTGCGGATCCAGCGAACGATCACGGTGACTGTGTCGTCGTCGAGTTCGGCCGGAACCCGGAATTCGTCCGCGTCCGAAGCGACCGGTGCGACAGGCGCGCGAGCCTCGCTCGCCACGTCGCCGCCCCGCCCGCGATGCGCTCGGAGGCCGTTGCACGAACGTTTGGCGGAGGACGAGTTCGCCATTCCGCCACGATCTTGCCCAAAGCCCTTCTAAGATCGCTGGGCAAGGCGGTTCTCCGTATCTCTATGTACTCTCCCACGAGCAGGGCATCAGGCCCATCTGAACGCTGAGAGCAGGAGATGACATCTACGAATGAACAAGCGAAGGGAGCCGCGCCCGAGCCGCGTCGGCGACGGCCGGGCATGCTCGGTCGCCGCACCGTTGGCTGTCTGGCCGCGCTCGCCTTGGGAATCGGTAGTGGCTCGTTAGCCGTGGCGCCTGCGGCGCACTCGCAGGCAGGGGACGGATCGGTGACGGTCCGGGTGATCCGGGCCGTGGACAACAGCGCTGTGTGGACACCCGCGCTGGAACCAGGCATCGCGGGCGTCAAGGTGACCCTCACCGACGATGCCGGGGTGGGCATCGAGGGGGTCACGGCGGCCGACGGCACCGTGACCCTGACTCCGGCGGCGGGCGGGACCACCAGCGGCAAGTACCGTGTGCAGGTGGTGAATCCGAAGCCGGGTGTGCTGTTCCCGGCCTTCGCCTCGCGCCAGGGGCTGGACGGTGCGCCCAACCAGTTGAGCAGCAATGAGGAGTTCGTCGACCTCTCCGGCGGGAAGAGTGTGGCGTACACCACCGGACTGTGGAGTCCGGGTGACTACTGCCAGAAGAACGCACCGCTGGTGACGACGTGTCAGCCCCCCAAGCGCGAGGGCGGGACTCAGCGCACGCTGGTCTCCTTCCCGTACGACGCGCGCGGCCAGGACGGCGTCGACGTCAACGTCACGAACATCGCCACCAACGCCGAGACCGGCACGTTGTTCGGCATCGCGTGGAACAAGGCCGACAAGCGGGTGTTCTCCTCGGCGCTGGCCAAGCGCACCACGGACTACGGTCCGGGCGGCGCCGGGGGATCTATGTGACCGACCGTGCGCAGAAGAAGACCACCCTGTTCACCGTCGTCCCGGACGCGGGGGCGACGGCGCACGGCTCGGGTACTGACGACGCCTTCCTCGCCGTGCCGGGCAAGGAGAGCCTGGGCGGCATCAAGATCACCGATGACGGCAGGGACCTTTTCGTCGTCAACCTCAATAACCGCAAGCTTTACCGCTATGACGCCACGGTGGCGACCGCGGCGGCGCCGAAGGCCGTCTACACGATCCCGGACCCGGGCTGCCCGGCGGCCGGGGACTGGCGCCCCTTCGGCCTGGGGATGCAGGACGGCACCGGCTACCTCGGCGGGGTCTGCTCCGGCGAGTCCACCGGGAAGGTCTCGGACCTGCGCGCGGTGGTTCTGCCCTTCGACCTGGGCACCGGCGCCTTCCAGAAGGCCGTGCTGAACCAGCCGCTGGACTACCCGCGCGGCTCGACGGTCGGCGCTGGCCCGTGCGACGGCGCGGGCTGGTTCCCGTGGACGAGCACCTACCCGGTCTCGCAGAACGGCCGGCCGTGTGGCAACTCCACCATCGCCAAACCCGAACCGGAGTTGGGCGAGATCGCCTTCGAGACCGACGGCTCGATGCTGCGCTGGCCTTCCGCGACCGCTTCGGCGACCGCGCGCCAGCCGGTCCCGCGCCGAACTCCGCCGCCATCGTCATGTCGGGCGGTGACCTGAACAAGGCCTGCCCGGCGGACGGCATGTATGTGATGGACACCAACAACGGCTGCGGGCTGTCCCCTCGGGGCACCCGGTTCTTCGACACCAGCTGGGGTGGTCACCGCAACACGGCGTTCGCCGGCATGGCGCTCTCCAAGGCCGAGAACACCATCGCGACCTCCGCTTTCGACGCCAACCACACCGCCTTCGGGTACGGCA
>NZ_JBEOVN010000348.1:0-3703 GCF_040295565.1 Streptomyces sp. NPDC002785
AAACACCGAGTTCTGTCGCGCCGGCCCCGTCCCCCCTGCGCTCGGCGCCGGCCGACACCGAGGCGTAAGCGGCAGCGCGGCGCCACGGTCGGCGGAGGTCTCCTCCGTGGCCGTGCGGCGCGTACGACGGCCGGTGGGCCGCACCGCGGCGACCGTCTTCTTCGCCGCCGCCTTCTTGGCCGTCGTCTTCTTCGCGGCGGTCTTCTTGGCAGCCGTCTTCTTGGTGGCTGCCTTCTTGGCGGTGGCCTTCTTCGCGGTCTTGCGGGCCGTCTTCTTGGCCGGGGCCTCCGCTTCCGCGGCTTGTGGGGCTTCAGCAGGCTCGGTGGCGGGCTTCGGCTCCGGGGAGCCGGTCACCACGACGACCTCTGCCGCGTCCGCACCTGTGGGCGAGCCCGCGGGGGCGGTGACCTTGCGGGTCACCCGACGACGGGCACGCGGCGGAGCGGCCTCGGGGACCACCTCTTCGGGCGCTGCCTCGACAACCGGGGCCTCCTCGGCGACCGGGGCCGCCACCGATCCCGGCACCTCGACCGGCTCGACCTGCTCGGCAGGGGCCGGCGCGCCCGCCGGAGCGGTCGCCTTCCGGGTAGCCCGACGGCGCGTACGGCCCTGAGGGGCCTCGGCCACAGGTGCCTCGACGACCAACGGGGTCTCGGCGGCCGGCTCGGCCTCCACGACCGGCTCGGGCTCCGCGACCACGACCGGCTCCGGCTCGACGACCGGGGCTGGCGCTGCTGCGGCCTTCGGGGCGCCGGCCGGGGCCGTTGCCTTACGGGTCGCGCGGCGCCGGCCGCGGCCGCGCGAGGCGGCTGCCTCGGCCTCGGCCGGGCTGCTGTACAGCTCCTCGTCCGGGACGAACTCCGGCTCGGGCAGCGCCACCGGTGCGGCCACCTCGGCAGCCACCTCGGCCTCGGTCTCGACCTCGGTCACATGCTCGTGGTCCAGCTCGTGGTCCAGGCCCGCACCGGCCCGGCCGCGCTTCTTGGAACGCTTGCCGTTGCCGCCGCCACCGACCGAGGTCGGCTGTTCCATGTGCACGATCACGCCACGCCCGTTGCAGTGGACACAGGTCTCGGAGAAGGACTCCAGCAGGCCCTGGCCCACCCGCTTACGGGTCATCTGGACCAGGCCCAGCGAGGTGACCTCGGCGACCTGGTGCTTCGTACGGTCGCGCCCCAGGCACTCCAGCAGGCGCCGCAGCACCAGGTCCCGGTTGGACTCCAGCACCATGTCGATGAAGTCGACGACGACGATGCCACCGAGGTCGCGCAGCCGCAGCTGACGCACGATCTCCTCGGCCGCTTCCAGGTTGTTCTTGGTGACGGTCTCTTCGAGGTTGCCGCCCTGACCGGTGAACTTGCCGGTGTTGACGTCGACGACGACCATCGCCTCGGTCTTGTCGATCACCAGCGAGCCGCCGCTCGGCAGATAGACCTTCCGGTCCAGCGCCTTCATCAGCTGCTCGTCGATCCGGTACGTCGCGAAGATGTCGACCTCGGAGGTCCACCGCGACAGGCGGCCCGTCAGGTCCGGCGCCACCTGCGAGACGTAACCGTGGATGGTGCCCCACGCGTCGTCGCCGCTGACGATGACCTTGGAGAAGTCCTCGTTGAAGATGTCGCGGACGACCCGGACGGTCATGTCCGGCTCGCCGTAGAGCAGCGTCGGCGCGTTGGAGCTGCCGCTGCTCTTCGACTTCTTCTGGATGTCCTCCCACTGCTGCTGCAGCCGCTCGACATCGCGGCGCAGCTCGTCCTCGCTCGCACCCTCCGCCGCGGTACGGACGATGACGCCCGCGTCCTCGGGAACGATCTTCTTGAGGATGGTCTTCAGCCGGGCCCGCTCGGTGTCGGGCAGCTTGCGGCTGATGCCGGTCATCGAGCCCTCGGGCACATAGACCAGGTAGCGGCCGGGCAGTGAGACCTGGCTGGTCAGGCGGGCGCCCTTGTGGCCGATCGGGTCCTTGGTCACCTGGACGAGGACGGACTGGCCGGACTTGAGCGCGGTCTCGATACGGCGCGGCCCGTGGGCCATGCCGAGCGCCTCGAAGTTCACCTCACCGGCGTACAGGACGGCGTTGCGACCCTTGCCGATGTCGACGAAGGCGGCCTCCATGGACGGCAGTACGTTCTGCACCTTGCCCAGGTAGACGTTGCCGACGTAGCTGGTGGCCTGCTCCTTGTTGACGTAGTGCTCGACGAGCACGTTGTCCTCGAGGACGCCGATCTGGGTGCGCTCGCCGTTCTGGCGGACGACCATCACGCGCTCGACGGCCTCGCGGCGCGCCAGGAACTCGGCCTCGGTGATGATCGGGACGCGACGGCGGCCCTGCTCACGGCCCTCGCGGCGGCGCTGCTTCTTCGCCTCCATACGGGTCGAGCCCTTGATGGACTGGACCTCGTCGAAGCCGGTGCCGGGCTCCCGCTCTTCCTTCCTGCGGGGCTCGCGGACCTTGACGACCGTACGCTCCGGGTCGTCCGTGACGATGTCGGCCTCGGACGGGGCCTCACCGCTGCGACGGCGACGACGACGGCGACGACGGCTGCTGCTGGATCCGGCGGCGGCCGCCTCGTGGTCCTCGTCCTCCTCGTCCTCCTCGGACTCCTGAGCGCGTTCCTGGTCTTCCTCGGCGTGCTCGGCGGCGGCCTCGTCGCCGAGCTGCTCCGCGGCCTCGTCACCCTCGGTGGTCTCGCCACGACGACGGCGACGGCCTCCACGACGGCGACGGCGCGAGGGCCGGTCCCCGTACTCGTCCGTCTCCTCGCCCTCGTGCTCGGCCTCGGCCTCGCTCTCCGGCTCGGGCTCCTCCTCGGCGTGCTCCTCCACCGCGGCAGCGGCGGCCGGCTCGGGCTCGGCGGCCTCACCGCGACGGCGGCGACGGCGGCGTGAACCGGCCTGCGGCGCGGCCTCGGCGGCCGGGGTCTCGATGGTGGCGGTCGGCTCCTCGACCGTCTCGGTCTCTTCCTCGACCTCTTCGTGACGCGATGCGGCAGCGGCGGCGGCAGCGGTCTCCGGGGTCTGGAACATCGGCTCGGCGAAGACCGGCGCCTGGAACACGGCCACGGCGGGGCTCGTCGCGCGACGGCTCTTGCGTACGGGCTCCTCGACCTTGCCGGTGAACTCGGGCCGGCCCGCGGCGGCGGTGGCCCGGCGGCGCTGACGGCCGCGCGGTGCGGCGTCCTCGACCTCGGCGGGCTCGGTGGCCGGCTCCACGACAGCGGCCTCGGCCGGGCTCTCGCCGGTTTCGGCGGTGTCCTCGGTGGCCTTCGGCGCACCCGCCGGAGCAGTCGCCTTGCGGACGGCACGACGACGTCCGCGCGGGGCCTCGGCGGCCTCGGCGGTCTCGGTGACGACCTCTTCTGCTTCTTCTACTTCTTCTGCTTCTGCGGGCGCTGCGGGCTCGGCCGCGATCTCAGCAGGCTGCGGTGCACCGGCCGGAGCCGATGCCCTGCGCCGGGTACGGCCGCGCGGCGCGGCAGCGGGCTCGGCGGCAGCGGCGGCCGGCTCGGGCTCGGCACCCGCCACGGGCGTTGCTTCCTCGACGATCTCGACGGCCTCGGCGGCCTGCGGCGCACCGGCCGGAGCGGTCGCCTTACGGACCGCACGACGACGCGCACGCACAGGCGGCGCCGCGACCTCGTCGCGCCGCGCTTGCCGTGTTCGAGGGCCTGTACGCCGATGCGCACCGGCTAGAACAGCCCGC
>NZ_JBEOVN010000349.1:0-3680 GCF_040295565.1 Streptomyces sp. NPDC002785
ACGGCCGGGACTCCGGCCGTGTGCGACGGTAACCGTGAGGCGTTCCTCGGCCGCTGATGCCGCCGGAGGCTTTGAGAGGGGCGCGGAACCGGGCCGCGCCGTGGGCAGCAGAATCGCTGCCCGGTCGGCCCCCGCCACTTCCATCGCCCGCTCGGCGATCAGATGCAGCACCTCGTCGGCGTCCGTCCCCGAGAGCAGAGTGCGGGTGATTTCGCCCAGTGCCTCCAGGCGCCGTTCCCGGCGGCGGCTCTCGTCGTACATCCTGGCGTTGTCGATGGCGACGCCGGCGGCGATCGACAGGGTGGTCAGCACCGCCTCGTCGTCGGCGTCGAAGCTCACCCCGCCCAGCTTCTCGGTGAGATAGAGGTTGCCGAACACCTCGTCGCGCACCCGCACCGGTACGCCGAGGAAGGTGCGCATCGGCGGGTGATGAGGCGGAAAACCGAAGCTGCGCGGGTGGCTGCTCAGATCGGTCAGCCGCAGCGGTTCGGGGTTACGGATCAGCTCGCCGAGGATTCCGCGGCCGCACGGTGACTGCCCGATCTTTGCGGCGAGTTGCTCCGACAGGCCCACGGGCAGGAACTCCAGGAGCTTCTGCCCGTCCCCGACAATGCCGAGTGCTCCGTACTCCGCGCCGGTCAACGTCACCGCTGCCTCGACGATGCCGCGCAGCACTTCCGGGAGCTCCAGGCCCCGTCCCAGACTCATCACGGCATCCAGCAGACTGTGCATCCGGTCCGGTCGGCTGGGCTGCGGCCACGTGGCCGCACCGGGGCAAGAGGGTCCGGGGGAGAGGACTTCGAAGGGGTAGCCGTGCTCGGGAGGTGCTGTCTCTGCCATCGGGGTGCCGTTCTCTGGGGCCGTGTGCCGTATGCCGGGTATCTGCTCACCGGATCACCGTAGGGCTGGGACCGGTCCAGGGGCGGTCAGCCTACGGCAGCCCAGGTGCGGAGGGCCCGGCGGTGTGTGGTCTCGAAGGCCGGCGCGGGCGGGGCCGGTCGGCTGCCGAATGCGTAGGGAAGTAGGGCCGGTCGGCCCCGCGGAAGGTGCCCGTCGGCCCCTGGGGAGTGTCGCGGCTCGCGACCAGCATGGTGCGGCCGGGAAGGTTCGGTCCGTCCCCTCGTGATCTGCCGGACCTTCCCGACCGCTCCCTGGAGCCGTCCGCGTGCGGCTGGGGCGCGTTCGGAGAACTGCCAGAGCTGGAGGACACGGTCCGGTGCACGCAATGGATTCGCAGGGCAATCAGGCTGCCCCTGCATATGGCCCCAAGCCCCCAGGCCCCGGGGCCGACCCCGCCGACGCGCGGGCCATCACCGTGGACGCGGAGGGCATCCCGGCCGGTAGCCGGCCCACTCAGCCCGGCAGGACTCAGCCCGGCACCGATCTGCAGGGCCGTCCCTCGCGCGGCCGGATCGTCGTCTCATGGCTCACGACGACCGACCACAAGCAGATCGGCACGATCTATCTCGTCACCGCGTTCGCCTTCTTCCTGATCGGTGGGGCGATGGCGTTGGTGATGCGCGCCGAACTTGCGCGTCCCGGGATGCAGATAATGTCCAACGAGCAGTTCAACCAGGCATTCACGATGCATGGCTCGGTGATGCTGCTGCTGTTCGCCATGCCGCTGTTCACAGGATTCGCCAACTGGCTCATGCCGCTCCACATAGGCGCACCGGATGTGGCCTTTCCGCGGCTGAACATGCTGGCCTACTGGTTGTTCCTCTTCGGTTCACTGATCGCCGCGGGAGGGTTTCTCACCCCTCAAGGCGCCGCCGACTTCGGCTGGTTCGCCTATGCCCCGCTGTCCGACGCCATCCACTCCCCGGGTGTCGGCGCCGATATGTGGATCGTGGGCGTGGCACTGTCCGGCTTCGGTTCCATTCTCGGAGCGGTGAACTTCATCACCACCATCATCTGCATGCGTGCCCCGGGAATGACCATGTTCCGGATGTCGATCTTCACCTGGAACGTACTGCTGACCGCCCTGCTCATCCTCCTGGTCTTCCCGGTCCTTGCCGCGGCACTCCTCGCGCTGGAGATGGACCGGAAGTTCGGCTCGCACATCTTCGACGCCGCCAACGGGGGCGCACTTCTGTGGCAGCACCTGTTCTGGTTCTTCGGGCACCCGGAGGTCTATGTGCTGGCTCTTCCGTTCTTCGGTATCGTCTCCGAGATCGTTCCGGTCTTCTCCCGTAAGCCGATGTTCGGCTATGTCGGTCTCATTGCCGCGACGATAGCCATTGCCGGGCTGTCCGTCACCGTCTGGGCCCACCACATGTATGCCACCGGTGGTGTACTGCTGCCCTTCTTCGCCTTCATGACCTTCCTGATCGCCGTACCGACCGGGGTGAAGTTCTTCAACTGGATCGGCACGATGTGGAAGGGATCGCTGTCTTTCGAGACGCCGATGCTATGGGCCACCGGATTTCTGGTCACCTTCGTCTTCGGTGGACTGACCGGAGTCATCCTGGCCGCACCACCGCTGGACTTCCACGTCACCGACTCGTACTTCGTGGTCGCCCACTTCCACTACACACTCTTCGGTACGGTCGTCTACGCGATGTTCGCCGGATTTCACTTCTGGTGGCCGAAGTTCACCGGCAAGATGCTCGACGAGCGTCTGGGGAAGATCACCTTCTGGGTGCTGACGGCCGGCTTCCACCTCACGTTCCTCGTGCAGCACTGGCTCGGTGCGGAGGGAATGCCCCGCCGATACGCGGACTATCTCGCCGCTGACGGTTTCACCGCCCTCAACACCCTGTCCACCATCGGCTCGTTCCTGCTCGGGCTGTCGTTCCTCCCCTTCTTCTACAACGTCTGGAAGACCGCTCAGTACGGCAAGAAGATAACCGTCGACGACCCCTGGGGTTATGGCCGCTCCCTGGAATGGGTCACGTCGTGTCCTCCTCCCCGGCACAACTTCACCGCCCTGCCCCGAATCCGCAGCGAGTCCCCGGCCTTCGATCTGCACCATCCGGAGATCGCGGCGCTCGACGCTGCCGTACCGCGCTGACCTCTGACCCCGTCTACCACCGCAAGCCCCGCTCCTGAGGAGAGTGCTGCCCGATGTCCCATGGTGTCCTGGCGCTCGGCGTCGCCGTGCTCTGCATATCGGGCAACGTCTGGTACCTGCCCGCCTGCATCGACCTGCGGGCCGGGCAGGACCGGCCGCTCTCCCGCCGGCTGGCCGCGGCCGCTGTACTGGCCGGGTGGGCATCGGGGACCCTCACGATGCTCCTGATGCTCACGTCGGCCACCCTTCCCGCGGCCGTGCTGATGGCGGTCGCGGGCACCACCGCCACGGTGTCCCTGGCCGTCCGCGCGCGGCTGCGTCGAGGCCAGGAGCAGCGCGAGGAGGAGGCCCGCTGGGCCGCGCTCTACCGTTGATCACCGCCGGATGGCACACGGGCCGGTCCCGAGGGACCGGCCCGTGCTGTTTTCACCGGAACTGGGTCACGCGCTCTTCTTCAGCGTGAAGTTACCGGGACTCTTGCAGAAAGCCCCGGCGTTCACGGCGGGTATGAATGCATCTCGGGGCTGCTCTGACCTGCACTTCAGAGCGGGCGTTTTTGCTGTTCGATGTATTGGCGGACGATCGCCAATGGTGCTCCGCCGCAGGATGCCGAGAAGTACGAGGGCGACCACAGGTGCCCGTGCATGATGGCGCGGTTGATGTGGCC
>NZ_JBEOVN010000350.1:0-3670 GCF_040295565.1 Streptomyces sp. NPDC002785
CTGAGATCTCAGGGAGCGCGGGCCCGGCCCTTCACGGTCGGTGCGTCAGGCCGACAGCCAGTCCGTCACGGCCCGTGCGGTCGTTCCGGCGTGCTCCTCCATCATGGTGAAGTGGTTGCCGGGCACGTCCAGCGCGGTGTGCGCCGGATCCCAGTACGCGCGCCAGTCGCCGCCCTCACCACGGGTCCAGTCGAACAGCCGCTCCCCGGCCCGCACCAGCAGCGTCGAAGTCTTGATCTCACGCGGCCGCCACTCGCCGAAGAGCCTGAAGTAGGCGCCCATCGCCAGCAGCCGGGCGTCGTCGACCGGCACATAGCTCTCGCGCCGCTCGTCCACCCCCGCGGTCAGGCCGGGCTGGATGCCGGTGGCAGCGTCCGCGTCGTGGGAGTAGATGTCGAGCAGCACGAGCGCCTCGGGGAAGACACCGCCGCTCTCCAGCCGCGCGGTCACCTCGTGCGCCAGCATGCCGCCCGAGGAGTGGCCCAGCAGCACGAACGGACCGCCGTCCGCCTGCCGCAGCACCGCCTCGGCCAGCACCTCGACCACCGCCTCCGCGGTGGCCGGGAGCTGTTCCCCGGCCACGAAGCCGGGGTTGGCCATGGCCCAGACGTCCCGGTGGCCGCGGAAGCCGGCGGCGAACCGCGCGTACTGGTGCGGGCCAGAGATGGACAGGATCGAGGAGAAGCAGATCAGCGCAGGTGGCACCGACTCCGCCTCGCCGCGCGAGAGCCGCACCGGAGTGGGGGTCCGGGTCAGCTCGGCAGCGCTGCCGAAGGACGGTCGGAATCGCGAGACGTCCATCAGCAGGCGGGTGAATTCCTCCTGCCGCCCGGACTCCCCGGCCTCCCGCAGCATCGAGCCGAACACACCGGCCTGCCCGGCATCACCGGCCGGCTCCATCCCCGCGTCCGCCGGGGTGGCGGAACCGGTCACCGCGTCAGCCAGCTGGACCAGCATGTGCCGGGCGACGAGGGTGGGTGTGCCGTGGTCGAACAGCAGCGTCGGGGGCAGCCGCAGCCCGCTGGCCGCGTTGAGCCGGTTACGCAGCTCCACCGCGGTCAGCGAGTCGAAGCCCAGCTCCAGAAAGCCGCGGTCGGCCCCGATGGCGTCGGCGTCCGCGAAGCCCAGAACGACCGCGGCCTGCGCGGAGACCAGCTCCCGCAGCGCGCCTTCCCGCTCGGCCTCGGCGAGCCCGGCCAGCCGCTGCGCCAGCGAGGGGCCGGCGAGGTCCAGGGGGGCGGCCTCGACCGTACGCCGCCGGGCTCCGCGCACCAGACCGCGGAAGACGGCGGGCAGCGCGCCCACGTCGGCCTGGGCGCGCAGCGGCGCGAGGTCCAGATGCAGGGGAATCAGCAGCGACTCCCCCTCCACCGCCCACGCCGCATCGAACAGCTCCAGACCGTCCGCCGAGGACAGCGGCGCCATCCCGGAACGCGCCATGCGCTGCACGTCCGCGTCCGCCATGTCGCCGGTCATCGCCGAGCGTTGCTCCCACAGGCCCCAGGCCAGAGAGAGCGCGGGCAGGCCGGCGGCCCGCCGGTGCTGGGCGAGCGCGTCCAGGAAGACGTTGGCGGCCGCGTAGTTGCCCTGGCCCGGCGCGCCGAAGGTACCGGCCGCGGAAGAGAACAGCACGAACGCGGTCAGGTCCAGGCCGCGGGTCAGCTCGTGCAGGTTCCGCGCCGCGTCCACCTTCGAGCGGAAGACGGTGTCGATCCGGTCCGGGGTGAGCGCCGGGATCAGCCCGTCGTCCAGCACCCCGGCGGTGTGCAGCACCGCCCGCAGCGGACGCTCCGCCGGCACCTCGGCCAGCAGCCGCGCCAGTGCGTCACGGTCGGCGGCGTCGCAGGCCGCGACGGTCACCTCGGCGCCCTGCGCCCGCAGTTCGTCGACCAGCTCGGGCACACCCGCGGCCCGGTCGCCGCGCCTGCTGGTGAGCAGCAGGCGCCGCACCCCGCGTTCGGCGACCAGATGCCGGGCCAGCAGCCCGCCGAGGACCCCGGTGGCGCCGGTGATCAGCACCGTGCCCGCCGGGTCGAACTCCGGTGCACGTTCCGGCGTCTCGGCCGCCACCCGCGTCAGCCGCGGCACGTGCAGAGCGCCGGTGCGGAGCGCGAGCTGCGGCTCGCCGGAGGCCGCCGCGGTGGGCAACGCGCGCCAGGACGCCTCGTCGCCGTCCAGGTCCAATAGCAGGAACCGGTCCGGGTTCTCCGTCTGCGCGGTGCGCACCAGGCCCCACACGGGGGCGTGCGCCAGGTCGGACACGTCCGCGTCGGCGGTGGTGGCCACGGCGCCACGGGTGACGAACGCCAGCCTGGCCCCGGCGAAGCTCTCCTCCGCGAGCCACGACTGCACATCCGCCAGCGCGGCATGTGCGGCCCGTCCGGCCTCCTCCGCCATGTCTCCGACCGCCTCCGCGGCACAAGGAACCAGGACGAGCGCGGGCACGGGCCTGCCGGAGGCGATCACCGCAGCGAGCTCCGCGAGGTCCGCATGGCTCTCGCAGCCGATCCCGGCCGCCTCCAGCGCGGCACCCAGGCCCAGACCGTCGGTGCCGACCAGCGCCCACGGCGCGGTGGGCCGCGATGCGGCAGCCGGGGCGGGCAGGGCCGGCCACTCCAACCGGAACAGCGAGTCGTGGTAGGCAATCCGGGCCGCGCGCAGTTGCTCGGGCGCGATGCGCCGCAGTACCAGCGAGTCGACGGTCATGACCACACCGCCGGCCTCGTCGGCCACCGTCAGGGCGACCGCGTCCGGCCCGGCCGGGGTGATACGCACCCGCAGCGCCGAGGCGCCCGCGGCGTGCAGGCCGACTCCGCTCCAGGAGAACGGCAGCCGGATGCCGTCCGTGTCCGTACCGAGGAAGTCGCCGAGCGCCACGCCGTGCAGCGCGGCGTCCAGCAGCGCCGGGTGCAGCCCGAACAGGGCGGCGTCGGAACGCTGCTTGTCCGGCAGCCGCAGTTCGGCGAAGACCTCGTCGCCCCGCCGCCAGGCGGCCCGCAGCCCCTGGAACGCCGGGCCGTAGCCGAACCCGCCGTCCGCGAACCGCTCGTACAGCTCGTCCACCTCGATCGCGACGGCTTCCGCCGGCGGCCAGACCGACAGTTCCCCGGTCGGCTGCCCCGCCGCGTCGGCCACGAGTACACCGCCGGCGTTGCGGCTCCACGGCTGGTCCGCCCGGTCCTCGACGCCTGCCCGCTGCTCCGCGCGGGAGTGGATCTCCAGAGTCCGGCGCCCGGTGGAGTCGGCGGCACCGACGATCAGCCGCAGCTGGACCCCGCCGCGCTCCGGCAGGATCAGCGGCGCCTCCAGCGTCAGTTCCTCCAGCAGGTCGCAGTCGACCTGGTCGCCGGCGCGCACCGCCAGCTCGACGAAGGCCGTGCCCGGCACCAGTACGGTGCCCGCGACAGCGTGGTCGGCGAGCCAGGGGTGGGTCTGGAGCGAGAGCCGCCCGGTCAGCAGCACACCGTCCGAGTCCGGCAGGTCGACGGACGCGCCCAGCAGCGGGTGCCCGGCGGCGCCGAGCCCGGCGGAGGAGACGTCGCCCATCGCCGAGGCCGGGACTTCGATCCAGTAGCGCTGGTGCTGGAAGGCGTAGGTGGGCAGCTCGACACGCTGTGCGCCCATACCCCCGTACACCGTGTCCCAGTCGACGCTCACGCCACGTGTCCAC
>NZ_JBEOVN010000351.1:0-3665 GCF_040295565.1 Streptomyces sp. NPDC002785
GGTGAGGCCCGTGAGGCGGACCTGGGTGTCGCTTCCGGGAACGGCAAGGGACAGATCTTCGTCAAGGGCGAGGTCATCAAGACCGTGCCCGAGTCGAAGATCGTCGAGACGCTGATCGAAGAAGCTCTGAAGATCGCCGAGCAGATGGAGAAGGACGGCATCGCCTCGGGCGAGCCCCAGGTCTCCATCAGCTGAACCATGACTCGCACCACCGCGCCCCGCCGGACGAACCCTGTCCGGCGGGGCGCGGTCGTGAGTGACCTCACGGTGCTGCGCGGACGCTCTTCCCGGGCACGGGCGGCGCCGATGAGCCTCTTTGGGTACAGTGCGGAAATCAGCAGACCGCATGGTGAGGCCCCCTCGTGTTGACGCAGACCACCACCCGGGTCCTCGAACCCAGCGACCTCGGCGCCGCTCTCGCCATCCTGGAGAGCGAACCCGTAGCCAATGCCTTCGTGACGTCCCGGGTCCAGATCGCAGGTCTCGATCCTTGGCGCCTCGGCGGCGAGATGTGGGGCTGGTACGCCGATGGACGGCTGCGCTCGCTGTGCTACTCGGGCGCCAACCTCGTACCGATCTGCGCCACCCCCGAGGCCGTCAGGGCCTTCGCCGACCGGGCCCGCCGGGTCGGCCGCCGCTGCTCCTCGATCGTCGGCCCCGCAGAGCCCACCACCCAGCTGTGGCGGCTCCTCGAACCCGGCTGGGGCCCCGCCCGCGAGGTCCGGGCCCATCAGCCGCTCATGGTCACCGAGAGCCCGTCCGCCGAGGTCACCCCCGACCCCCTGGTCCGCCGGATCCGCAAGGACGAGTTGGACGTCCTGATGCCGGCCTGCGTGGCGATGTTCACCGAGGAGGTCGGCATCTCCCCGCTCGCGGGCGACGGCGGACTCCTCTACCAGGCACGCGTCGCCGAGCTCGTCGGCGCCGGCCGCTCGTTCGCCCGGATCGAGGACGGCCGGGTCGTCTTCAAGGCGGAGATCGGCGCGGCCACCCCGCAGGCCTGCCAGATCCAGGGTGTCTGGGTCGCCCCCGGACACCGCGGCCAAGGACTCTCCGAGACCGGCATGGCGGCGGTCCTGCGCTACGCACTGGCCGATGTCGCACCCGTCGTCAGCCTGTACGTGAACGACTACAACACTCCTGCGCGCAAGGCATACGCCAGGGTCGGCTTCCGCGAGGCCGGTGCGTTCATGAGCGTGCTGTTCTGACCGGTCGGCGGCCGGTGCCACTTGCCCCGTACCACCCACCCCACCCGGGCCAGTAGGGTCGGCGCATGGCAGCAGTTTCCGGGGGCGGTCCCCACACTCCCAGCGTCCGGATCGGACCGATCGATCTCGCCGCGCGCGTGGACGAGGCGCTCGCGGTGCAGGCTGTCGCCTTCGGCCTCGGACCGGAAGAGATCGAGGTACGGCGCCACATCGTCCTCAGACACCTCGACCACCCCCGCGCCCGCGCCCTCGGCGCAACCACCCCGGGCGGCCGGCTCGTCGGCTTCGTCTACGGCATGCCGAACGAACGCGGCCAGTGGTGGTCCACCGTCGTCGAGCCCTACCTCCGCGCCACCGGCTCCGCGCACTGGCTCGACGACTCGTTCGTCATCACGGAGCTGCACGTCCTGCCGAAGTTCCAGAACCGCGGCATCGGCCGCGCGCTGATCACCGCCATCACGGACGCCGTCGACCAGCCCCGGTCCATCCTTTCCGCGATCGACACGGAGAGCCCGGCACGTGGTCTGTATCGCAGTCTCGGCTACCAGGACCTGGCCCGGCAGGTGCTCTTTCCCAGTGCTCCCAAGCCGTACGCCGTGATGGGAGCCCCGCTTCCGCTGCGTCGCAAGGGCTAGGGAAGAAGCCAATGGATTTCCGCCCACCCGTACCGCCCGGCTAACCTCCTGCACATCACCCTTCCGAGCAGGAGTTCATCATGGCCCAGGTCCAGCGCATGTCCCGATTGATGATCAAGACACTGCGCGACGACCCGGCGGACGCCGAGACGCTCAACCACAAGCTGCTCGTCCGGGCCGGATACGTACGTCGCACGGCGGCCGGAATCTGGACCTGGCTGCCGCTCGGCAAGAAGGTCCTGGAGAACATCACCCGCGTCGTGCGCGAGGAGATGGACGCCATCGGCGGCCAGGAAGTGCTGCTGCCCGCGCTGCTCCCCAAGGAGTCGTACGACGCCAGCGGCCGCTACGACGAATACGGCGACCTGCTCTTCAAGCTCAAGGACCGCAAGGGCGCCGAGTACCTCCTCGGCCCCACCCACGAAGAGATCTTCACCCAGGTCGTCAAGGATCAGATCACGTCCTACAAGGACCTGCCCGTGATCCTCTACCAGATCCAGACCAAGTACCGGGACGAGGCCCGCCCCCGCGCCGGTGTGCTGCGCGGCCGCGAGTTCCAGATGAAGGACTCGTACTCCTTCGACACCACGGACGAAGGTCTCGTCGAGGCGTACCAGCTGCACCGCGCCGCCTACATCCGGATCTTCGAGCGGCTCGGCCTCGACCACCGCATCGTCTCCGCCGTCTCCGGTGCGATGGGCGGCTCGGCCTCCGAGGAGTTCCTGGCCCCCGCCCCGGCCGGTGAGGACACCTTCGCCGACTGCCCCGCCTGCGACTACGCCGCCAACACCGAGGCCGTGACCTTCAGGGCCACCCCCGTGGACGGCTCGGCACACGGCCCCGTCGAGGAGCTGGACACCCCCGACACCCCGACCATCGAGACGCTCGCCGCGCACCTGGGCGTCCCGGCCTCCGCGACCCTGAAGAACCTGCTCGTCAAGGTCGACGGCGAGATCGTCGCCGTGGGCGTGCCCGGCGACCGCGAGGTCGACCTCGGCAAGCTCGGCGAGCACCTAGCGCCCGCCGTCGTCGAGCTGGTCACCGCAGAGGACTTCGAAGGCCGTCCCGACCTGGTACGCGGCTACGTCGGCCCGCAGGGTCTGGAGAAGGTCCGCTACATCGCAGACCCGCGCATCGCCGCCGGCACCGCCTGGATCACCGGCGCGAACAAGCCCGGCACCCACGCGAAGAACGTCGTCGCCGGCCGTGACTTCGAGGTCGACGACTACCTCGACGTCGTCGTCGTCGAGGCGGGCGACCCGTGCCCCAAGTGCGGCACCGGCCTCAAGCTGGACCGCGCCATCGAGATCGGCCACATCTTCCAGCTGGGCCGCAAGTTCGCGGACGCCTTCCAGCTCGATGTGCTCGGCCAGAACGGCAAGCCGGTCCGGGTCACCATGGGCTCCTACGGCATCGGCGTCTCCCGCGCCGTCGCCGCGCTCGCCGAGCAGACCGCCGACGAGCAGGGGCTGTGCTGGCCCCGCGAGATCGCCCCGGCCGATGTCCATGTCGTCGCGGCGGGCAAGGCGCTCCAGACGGAGCTGGCCCTCGATGTCGCCGAGAAGCTCGCCGCCGCCGGTGTGCGGGTCATGGTCGACGACCGCGCGGGCGTCTCGCCCGGTGTGAAGTTCACCGACGCCGAGCTGATCGGCATCCCGAAGATCCTGGTCGCCGGCCGCCGCTCGGCAGAGGGCGTCCTGGAGCTCAAGGACCGCCGTACGGGCGAGCGCGAGGAGCTCACGGTCGACGAGGCGATCGCCCGCCTGACCGTTCAGGGCTGAACCGCAACGCAAAGCCGTAGGCCCCCGCACCGGCGGGGGCC
>NZ_JBEOVN010000352.1:0-3614 GCF_040295565.1 Streptomyces sp. NPDC002785
GAGGTCAGCTGTCCTGACTCGTCGTATGCGAAGCGGTTGGTGTGGCCGAGCGGGTCGGTGCGGGACAGGAGGCGGTTGTAGCGGTCGCGTTCGAAGCGGCTGATCGCACCCAGCGGGTCGATCTCGGCCACCACCTGGTGGCCGTCATTGACGATGTAGCGGTGGACGGCTCCGCTGCTGCTGGTGACGGTGGTGCAATCCGGTCTCGGGATCGGTTCCGTCGTAATCCATGAGACATGGGACGGTCGAGGGGCCCGAGCTCCCCGGTGTGGCCGAACGGTTGGTGGAGCGTTTCGGTGTGACGCCACTCGCTCTGGATGATCTCCTCCTCACGACTCTGCGGGAGCTGGCTCAGGAGCAGCGTGCGCCCTGGCAGGCGCTACTGAAGGCGGATGCCGCGTTCGCCGCCTCGGGGAGCATCGGCGCGGGCCTCGCCTCCTACGCGCGGCTTGCGTTGGAGCGGGTCGTGGCCCGCGTCGCGGAGCTGGCGGCGGCCGCTGGCCCGCGCACGGTGCTGCTCGCTCACCGGGCCGGGCTGGTTGCCCGCTACTGGGAGGTGGGGGGACGGGAGTTGCTGGTCGCGTTGCAGAATGCCGCCGGGCGCCCCGCTGACGCTCCGCACGGCTTGTGGCTCCTCGTCCCCATGGAGGATCCCGAGGCCTCGCCCGCCCTGGATGGCCGCACGGTGGATGTGGTGGACCGGGCGACCGGGTGGGTGGTGCTCGACGGGCTGTTCCTGAAGGAGCTGAAGTCGGGGACGTGGGAGAAAACGGGCGTGGCAGTGGGTTCTGCTTGTAGAGGGCGTGGCCTCAGTCGCCACACTGCAACCTTGCTCGTTATGGGAATGGTGAGGGGCGTCGAAATCGTTTCAGTCCCGACCTTGCCGTATATTTAGCTGACACTCATTCCGCGCTCAGGCCACTGGGATGTCTCTTCGTAAAGCGCATTAATTTTACGTGACGCTTTCAGGAATGCATAATTGATTTCTCCGTCAATCGGTCGAGATCTGCGACTCTTCGTGTCCATCACTAGTCGATGAGGAGGGTCATTGGTGTCGAATCCGAAGACATATTCGACCGATTCGGCTGATTCGGAAATCTTTCGAAAATATACCAGCGAAGCCATCACCATTCACCTTCCAAGTCTTCCCGCTTGAATAGCGGAATGTGTTGTTCCCAATTGTAGTCTTCGTTCGCGAATCGGTGAGCTTCCTGGTAAGTGGATCCAGGGTTGTCGCGGAGGTATCCGAGCTCAGCTAGCTCATGGCCTTCACCTCCTCCTCGGACAGGTGCGGATTCCCGTTCAAAGAGTTCACGCCGATCTTGAACAAGTCCTTGATGTACTGCTCCTGCTCCGCGAAGGACCCCGCCGACAACCCAACCCCCAGCGCGAAGCCGTTGCCCTTCTGCGTCAGGGCCCGCACACCCCACTCCCACCGGTTGCGAACGTCTCGAAATCCGACATCAGCCCGCCATGCCCCAACTCCATCCCCGACAAGGCAAGATCCGAGAACCCCCGACCCGTCGACGCCTGCCCGATCACGCCGAGATCCTTCAACTCCGCATGCGCCAGATCGATTCCCTTCGCGATTTCCGTCGGGGCCTCCGGCGGCACCTCAATATCAGATTTATCCTCGCTCTTTCTCGCTAAATAGGACACGGCCTTAGTTGAAATTTCGGGCAATGATCCAGTATTCGTCATCCTCCTCGGAAACTGCGAACAGACAACTTCCATCTGCTAACAAGCTAAGAAATTCTGGTGAACCAGTCGCTACAGCGATCCCTGACGGAAGGTTTAGCTCGACGGTGCATCTCACCCGAACCCAACCGACAGCGACACCCCCACCCCCGGGTGGCAGGATGATGAATTCGATATTTCCCGAAGGGTCCAGTCGATCGGAAATATGTGCCCGCCACAGGCGGTCAAGTTCCTCAAGAGTGGAATTCTGTCCCTTCGCGACGGTGATTGTTGGCTCCACGTCGACACCTGTCACTGGCGCGAATGGTGGCCAAGGGGGATGGTGCCGAAACAGGTGCGCCCCCTTCAATGGCTGTCAAACCGCTACTAGCTCGCAGGATACTATCCCAATCCCGAGCCATATCATTAGGCATTCCGGACCTTCTTTCCAGGATAGCGAGTGTGGTTAATTTCCTTCATAAAAGAAATGGTGATCCCCTTCGGGTTTATTTATCTTTCCATATCGCCCCATGTCTTCAGGGTACGCAAAAGTCCGATCGGGTCGCTGTACCCTGCTGTTGTCCCATCCGAAGTTGACCAAGCTGCGAGTGTCATCAATCTTGGGTTTCCCGGCATGGAAATGCGTTCCCGCAGGATCGGAAATATGTTCCACGATGACGCGAGATCCTTGTGGTGTATCAAATTGTCGGAAATTGCCCCAGTGGCTTTCATCCTTCGAGTACGTGTAGCCCGGTGCGTGCTTCAGATGTTTGTCCCCGCTGACAGTCCACTCGGCGATTGGCGTCTCGCCGTACGGTACGCCTGCGGCTTCGAAGGCAGCTTTCTCCGCGTCCTCTCTTTTCTTGAACGGGTTACTCGCCTCTCCCTTCGGCGGGCAAGGTGTCAGCCCGAGGGGGTCTGTCGAAGCGCGTGGGTCAGAGACGTAGGTGGCCGGATTAGGGGCGGGCGCAAGTCCCAGCGGGTCGGCGGAGAGGTATCTCGCTGTCTCCGCGTCGTAGTGGCGGAAGTAGTTGTAGTGAAGGCCTGTTTCAGGGTCAAAGTACTGGCCGGGGAAGCGGAACGGGGTGCACGATCGACGTCGGGGCACCCGTCTCGTCGTACTCGAAGGCGATCCAGCGGCCGTTACGGTCGTCGATCTGAGCCAGGAGCGCCAGCTCCCCTGTGGGGTGGTCGACGAAGTGCCGGATTTGGCCGGTTTCCGGGTCGGTGATGGTGTAGCCGTCGTTCACCCGGTCAAGGGGCCAGCGGCGGCCGTGCGTGGGCATGACGGGGGCGCCGGGTGTGGGGTGCGGGTAGGCGAGCAGGCTTCCTTCGTTGCAGCTGAAGACCACGCCTTCCGCGTCGATCTCCAGGCGCTGGTCGACTGTGCTCGACCAGCCGGTGCCGAACCAGCGGCCGGCCCGGTATGAGGAGTCGAAGACGCGCTCGAAGATGAGGGGCAGTGATCCCGGTAGCGCGATGTCCGTCTGCGGGAGCAGCATGCGCCCGGTCGCGACATCGATCGGGTCATTGACGCATTTGACCTTGCTGCACTGGTTGGCGTTGGGGTCGGGGGCGTTCTCGTGCCCTTGTCGGTTCTTGCCTTTGGGGCGTTTGAGGAGGTCCTTCATTCCGGCCCGTAGGCCGCCCTTGATCAGGCCGCCGCCCTTGGTCCCGGCGAGTTCGGGGAGGAGTCGGCCGAAGAATTCGGTGGGGTCGCCCTTGGCGGCGTCTCAGGCGTTCTTGAGTGCTCGGTCGGGGTTGGCGGCGCTGGAGACGAGGCCGGCGAGCGTCATGTTGACGCCCTTGTAGTACTCGGCCGGGTGCGTCAGGTTGTACGGATCGGTCGGGTTGACCGAGCGGACGAAGTTCAGCAGGCCCGCGGTGCCCTTGACGATTCCGCCGCCGAAGTGGGCGAGCTCGATGCCCTGGCCAAC
>NZ_JBEOVN010000353.1:0-3568 GCF_040295565.1 Streptomyces sp. NPDC002785
GATATAAACCCGTTAGACGTTACACTCTTCCCCTCCCGCCCGCTCTTCCTACCTCCACTGCGGGGGGGCCCCCCCGGCCCGACGGGCCGGAGGCTCCCCGCATGTGCGGCCGCGTCGGCGAGGTCGAACCGCTCCAGCGGCTCCCCGCCCTGGCCTTCGCGCCCCGCCCACTCATCCGGCAGAGCCGACCGGCCATCCGCAGGCTCTCGCGGCCGGTCGGACGCTCGTCGACGGCGGCGAACCGGCAGCAAAGGCCGATCGAGCGGCGTGCCTCACCGGGTTTCTTAGACCGACCGGCAAATGGGGGGCGGCGTCGGCACCGTAACGCGACACATCGCGATACACGCGGGTCAGCTCATCACCAGATAGCCCGCCTCGCGCAGCGCCGCCGAGACCTCCTCGCAGTGCTCCGGCCCCTTCGTCTCCAGCTGCAGCTCCACCTCGACCTCGGTGAGCCCGAGCCGGGGATCGGTCCGCACATGGCCGATGTCGAGAACGTTGGCGTCCACCACCGAGAGCACGGCCAGCAGCGTCGCCAGCGCACCCGGGCGGTCGGTCAGCCGCAGCCGCAGACTCAGATAGCGGCCGGCCGCCACCATGCCGTGGGTCAGGATGCGCTGCATCAGCAACGGGTCCACATTGCCGCCCGACAGCAGCGCGACCACCGGCCCGTGGAACGACTCCGGATCGCTCAGCAGCGCCGCGACCGGGCTCGCACCGGCCGGTTCCACCACCAGCTTCGCCCGCTCCAGACAGAGCAGCAACGCACTGGACAGCTCATCCTCGGAGACCGTGCGAACCTCGTCGACCAGCTCCCTGACCAGCTCGAACGGCACATCGCCGGGGCGCCCCACCTTGATGCCGTCCGCCATCGTGTTCAGCGAGCCGAGCGACACCGGGTGCCCCACGGCCAGCGACGGCGGATAGCAGGCCGCACCCGCCGCCTGCACGCCGACGATCCGCACATCGGGCCGGACCGCCTTGACCGCCACCGCGATGCCCGCGGCGAGACCGCCACCGCCGATCCCGACGACGATGGTGCGCACCTCCGGGCACTGTTCGAGGATCTCCAGGCCCACCGTGCCCTGTCCGGCGATGATGTCCGGGTGGTCGAAGGGGTGGATGAAGACCGCACCGGTCTCCTGCGCGTACTCCTGTGCGGCGGCCAGCGTCTCGTCGACGACATGGCCGAGCAGCCGGACCTGTGCCCCGTACTCACGGGTGGCGGCCACCTTCGGCAGCGGCGCCCCGACCGGCATGAAGACCGTTGACCGTACGCCGAGCAACGCAGAGGCGAGCGCGACACCCTGCGCATGGTTTCCGGCGCTCGCGGCCACGACTCCGGCCGCCCGCTCCACCGGGGACAGGCCCGCGATCCGCACATATGCGCCACGCAGTTTGAACGAACCGGTCCGTTGCAGGTTCTCGCACTTGAAGTGCACCGGCGCGCCCACGAGCTCGGTCAGGTGGCGGCTGCCTTCCATGGCGGTCACTCTGGCCACGCCCAAGAGCATCTTCTGCGCCCCGCGTATGTCGTCGAGGATCAGCGGGGGAAAATGGCCGGGCGCACGGACGTTCATACCGCAAGTCTTACAGCTCGGCGGGGTGCCGGACGTCGCGGCTCGGCAGGGTGCCGGGCGCCTTGCGCGACCCCGTCCTGCGCCGTTGTCCACAGGTTTGTGCAGCACTGCTACGCGTTGCCCCGAGGCCGCGTACTCTGTCCCCCACCCATCCGACACCGCACGAAGAGAGCCCCCGGCCATGCCCCCTCAGGACATGACGACAGCTGCGTCTCCTTCCGGGGGCGCCGCCCCCGAACCCACGGGTTCCGACCACGTCCTCGATGCGCTGCAGCACCAGGTCGCGGTATTCGCCCGCCGTGCCGAGCAGACCCGCCTCGGTGGTGTCGGCCAGGTGCGCAATTCCATGGACCGGGCCGCCTATCTGCTGCTCAACCGGCTGGACCGGGAAGGGCCGATGGGTGTCAAGGCACTGGCCGCGGGCATGGGAATCGACTCCTCGACCGTGACCCGGCAGGTCGCCCCCCTCGTCGACACCGGTCTGGTCAAGCGCACCTCGCACCCGGAGGACGGCCGGGCCGTCGTGCTCCAGCTGTCGCCGCGCGGCCAGGCACGGCTCGACGAGGTCCGCGAGTCCCGGCGCGAGCTCATGACCCAGGTGACGGACGACTGGACGGCCGAGGAGCGCGAGACGTTCTGCACGCTGCTCACCCGGTTCAATCTGGCACTGGCCGCCCGCCAGACCTCGCCCCAGGCGCCCCCGGCCGGGTAACGGGAGCGGCAGCACCTGACGGTGCCGCGCAGGCTGCCGGACGCACGCCTCTTGACCAGGAGCCCCGCAACGGCTCGGATGAGGACTGTGCGAGAACGCCAGGCGGCCCGGGAGCGGCGCCGCGCCCAGGAGTTCGAGGCCTTCGTGAGGGGCACGGCCGGCCGACTGCTGCACACTGCCACGCTGCTCACCGCCGAGCCCATGCAGCCGCCCGGAGCGAACCCCCGGGCCCAGCGGATGCTCACGGCCGCGCTGGCACGAACGTACGCCCAGTGGGGACGGCTGCGCGGCGAGGACCCGTACGACCGCACCCGGGGGGAGTTGGCCACCCGGTTCGCCCATGAGGTCTGGCGGCATCACCGGCCGCGCGGCGGGCTGCTGGACCGGCTGACACCGCAGGAGCGCCTGGTTCTCGTGCTGCGACTGTACGAGGGCGTCGCGGAGGAGCAGGCCGCGGCGCTGCTCGGGCTTCCGGTGGAGCGGATCCGGGCGATCTGCAACCGTTCGGTGGCCACGATGCGCGGCACCCGCCGGCCCACGGCGCGGTGGGGGTTGCAGCGGCCGCTGGAGGTCGCGCGATGAGCCGTGGCAGCAGCCGGGAGGACGAGGTCCGGCGCATGCTGGACGGTCCGCATCCGCAGGTGCCCGCCGATCTGGCACAGCGGGCGACGGAGCGCGGCGGCCGGCTGCTGCGCCGGCACCGTTTCACCCGCGGGCTGGTGATGCTGGTGGCGTTCGCCGCGGTGGCGGCCTTCACGGTGTGGGCGGTGGCGGCGCAGCCGTGGCAGCTGCCTCCCGTCGAGACGACGCCGCCGCTGGGCGGCTGGTGAAGGCCGATCCGGGGCGAATTATCCTGGAACGGGGCGTCATGGCGAACCGGCCGAGGAGGCTGCGATGACCAGGAAAGTCGCCGACTGCCGCAAGTATCCGAGCGTCACGAACTGCTCGCTCACCATCTCGGGCGAGGAAGAGGAAGTCGTACGGGCCGCGGCGGAGCACGCGGTCTCCGTCCATGAGCACACCGACAGCCCGGAGCTGCGCGAACAGATCCGGGCATCGCTGGACGACGAGAAGGTCAACGCCTAACGGTGCTGAAGGCGGCCGGGCGGGCTTCAGTGATCAAGCCCACCCGGCCGCCTTCATCCGCCCCCCTGTGCCGGTCGGTCCTAGTGCCCCTCCCCGCAAGCTTTGCCCCGTCGCGCCGCCCAGCACGCACTCCCCCAAGGCCTTAAGGGCCAGGGGGGACCCCCTTCCGCGTTGGCCAAAAGCCCTGGTA
>NZ_JBEOVN010000354.1:0-3536 GCF_040295565.1 Streptomyces sp. NPDC002785
GCCCGGCTCGGCAGCCGGGCGGCGGTCTGTGCACTTCAACGGTGCAGTGGCACGGCTCAGGCGCCGAGATTGAACTCGCCCGGGTTCGGGCCGAGACGCTTGCCCTCGTCCAGTGCGGCGAACGCGGCCAGGTCGTCGGCGTCCAGCTCGAAGCCGAACACATCGAGGTTCTCCACGATCCGGGACGGCGTCACGGACTTCGGGATCACCACATTGCCGGTCTGGATGTGCCAGCGGAGGACCACCTGGGCCGGCGTGCGGCCGTGCTTCTGGGCGATCGCGACGACCGTCGGGACCTCCAGGAGACCCTTGCCCTGGCCCAGCGGCGACCAGGCCTCGGTCGCGATGCCGTGCTTGGCGTGGAAGGCGCGCGACTCGGCCTGCTGGAGCTGCGGGTGGAGTTCGATCTGGTTGATCACCGGGACCACGGAGGTCTCGCCGAGCAGACGCTCCAGGTGCTCGGGCAGGAAGTTCGAGACACCGATGGCCTTCGCGCGGCCGTCGGAGCAGATCTTCTCGAAGGCCTTGTACGTCTCGATGTACGCGTCCTTGGCCGGCACCGGCCAGTGGATCAGATACAGATCGACGTAGTCGAGACCCAGCTTGTCGAGCGAGGTGTCGAAGGCGCGCAGGGTGGAGTCGTACCCCTGGTCGGCGTTCCACAGCTTCGTCGTGACGAAGAGCTCCTCGCGGGCGACACCGGCGGCTGCGATGGCCCTGCCCGTACCCTCCTCGTTCTCGTAGATCGCGGCGGTGTCGATGCTCCGGTACCCGCACTCGATGGCTGTCGCGACCGCCTTCGCGGCCTCGGTGTCCGGCACCTGCCAGACGCCGAAACCGAGCTGCGGCATCTCGACGCCGTTGTTGAGGGTGATGCAGGGGACCTTGCTCACGAGCGGTCGATCCTTACGTCGTCGGTTGGGATTCTCATGGTCAACGATCAGGGAGTGTCATGCATTCCCCGTCGGCCCGCTGTTCGCAGCCGCTGCCTGTCCGGCCCAGGCATGACGTGGGCTCACCCCGGTCTCACCCGGCCCCGTCCTGTATGTGCTTCGACGCCGCCGGTCCGCTCCCGAGCGGTCCGAAATCCTGTGAACTCGCGTACGGGCATTGATATTTGGGCCTGCGCGGAGCATTGACAGATCGTTCTCCAGGGAATCCCATGCAGTGATGGTCAGGAAACTTTCCTAACGTCGATCCGGAAGGGAGCTCCCGTGCACGCTGACCGACCCCCACGCCGTACCGTCGCCGTCCTCGCCGGCCTCAGCTGTCTGCTTCTGCCCCTGCTCGCCCACGTCCCGAAGGCTTCAGCCGCCACGGCGAACGGCGGCCCCGACACTCACGGCTCCGGCAGTGACGCGGACGCCTGCAGCAGGGTGTCCCGGTCCCCGTACGACTTCACCAGGATCGTCGTCCAGTACAAGGGCTGAGGAGGTCGAATGAGTACCACCACGAGCAAGCGAACTCTTGGCGGGACGGCGCTCGCCGCCGCCGGACTGCTGCTGCCCCTGCTCGCCGCGCCGCCCGCGGAAGCCGCAGCCACCCGTTACGAGGCGGAGGCTGCGACGATCGTCCAGGGCGCCGCCGAGTCCAACCACACCGGCTACTCCGGGACCGGTTTCGTCAACGGAGACAATGTCGTCGGCAGCTATGTGGAGTTCACCGTCACCGCGGCCTCTGCCGGGACCGGACAGATCGCCATCCGGTACTCCAACGGCACAACAGCCGGCCGGCCCGCGGATCTCGCCGTGGGCGGCACGGTCGTCTCGGCCGCCCGCGCCTTCGACGCCACCACCGACTGGAACACCTGGGCCACCTCCACCCTGACCACCCCGGTCAAGGCGGGCAGCAACAAGATCCGGCTGACGTCCACGACAACCAACGGGCTGCCCAACCTCGACTACATCGACTTCACGGTCACCTCATCGGACACCGAGGCCCCCACCGCACCAGGCCGGCCCAGCTGCTCGGCGATCACCGAGGACAGCCTCACGCTGAACTGGGGCGCCGCAACGGACAACGTGGGCGTCGCCGCGTACGACATCTATGAACACGGCAACAAGTTCGCGGAGGCGGCGGGCACCGCCACGACGAAGAACCTGACCGGGCTCACGGCCAGGACCACGTACAACATCACCGTGTTCGCGCGTGACGCGGCCGGCAATGTGTCCTCGGTCAGCCCCATCGTGGACTGCACCACCCTGCCCAGCTCCGACACCACCGCGCCCTCGGCGCCCGGCACCCTGTCCACCTCGGGCCTCACCACGAACAGTGTCGTCCTGAACTGGGGAACGTCGACGGACAACAAGGCCGTCACCGCCTACGAGGTACGCAGCGGCAGCACCGTCCATAAGACCGTGACCGGCACCCCGCCGGCGACCACGACCACCCTCACCGGGCTCGCCTGCGCCAGCCCGTACACGCTGGACGTCGTTGCCAAGGACACGGCGGGCAATGTCTCGCCGCCGAGCAACACGGTCACCTTCACCACCCCGGCCTGCGCCACCGACGGCGGCGTACCGTCGGGCATCGCCACCGTCTCCACCGGCTGGTCCATCCCCTGGGGTACCTATTGGATGCCCGACGGCAAGACCGCGCTGGTGACCGAACGGGACAGCTTCAAGGTCTTCAAGGTCACCCCTGACGGCACCAGGACCCAGGTCGGCACCGTGCCGGGCGCCGTCACGACCAACGGTGAGGGCGGCCTGCTCGGCGTCGCTGTCGACCCCAAGTGGGCCACCAACCACTACGTGTACGTCATGCACACCGCGTCCGAGGGCAACCGCGTCGCCCGCATGACGTACGACGGCAGCTCGCTCGGCGGATACACGGTCCTGCTCCAGGGGATCAAGAAGAGCAGGTACCACAATGGCGGACGGCTCGCCTTCGGCCCCGACGGCTATCTGTACGCGTCGACCGGCGAGGCCCAGACCCCCGACCTGGCCCAGGACAAGAACTCGCTGAACGGCAAGATCCTGCGGATGACCACGGACGGCAAGGCCGCCCCCGGCAACCCGTTCGGCAACTACGTCTACAGCTACGGCCACCGCAATCCGCAGGGCCTCGCCTTCGACGGCAACGGCCGTCTGTGGGAGGCGGAGTTCGGCGACAGCAAGAAGGACGAGCTCAACCTCATCAAGCCGGGCAACAACTACGGCTGGCCCGTCTGCGAGGGCAACTGCTCGACCGCCGGCATGACCAACCCGAAGAAGACCTGGAACGTCTCCGAGGCCTCGCCCAGCGGTATCGCCATCGTCCGCAATGTCATCTACATGGCCGCGCTGAAGGGCGAACGGCTGTGGCGGGTACCGATCAACGGTGACACTGAGAACCTCGGCACGCCGACCGCGTACTACGTCGGCACGTACGGCCGGCTGCGCTCGGTCACCAAGGTGCCCGGACAGGACCAGCTCTGGCTCTCCACCACCAACTGCGACAACAACGGAGGCGAACCGGACGGCGCGGACAAGCTGTTCCGCATCTCGATCACGTAGCAAGCACGCGCTGTACCGCTGAGGCACGGCCGTGCCTCAGCG
>NZ_JBEOVN010000355.1:0-3509 GCF_040295565.1 Streptomyces sp. NPDC002785
ATGTATCGCACTACCGAGCCGAAGCCGCAGATCAAGCGCCTCGCCATCGACCTCGGCGTGCACCCCGAGGCCCTGCGTGGCTGGATCCGCCAGGCCGAGGCGGACGCCGGCGAGCGCGACGACCGGCTGACGACCGACGAACGTGCCGAGCTCGCCGCGCTGCGCAAGGAGAACACCCAGCTCAAGCGGGCGAACGAGGTCCTGCGGACGGCTTCGGCTTTTTTCGCGGCGCAACTGTGCGCCACGAGGCGCGATGTTGATCGAGAGGTGGTGAAAGACCACTTCCGTCGGGCCGTCGTAGCGGCCTGATCGAAGCTTGGGGGCAGCCTGATCCGGGGAACGCCGGTGAGGGTGGCAAGCGGCCCCGACGAAGGCGGGACGTGCTGGAACTGCCAGACAGCGCGGGTCCGTTCGGCAAGGTCAGAAGGTGTAGCGAGAGCGAACCAGTGGTGGACGCCCCGTAACAGCGAAGCCGGGTCAAATTTGGTGGATATGGGCCGGTGTGCAGCGCGTGAGGGCCGGACCTTTCGGTTCGGGTCTCAACTCCGAAGCCGTTTAGTTCCGTCGGTGGGGAGGCCACGTCGAAGGTCTACGGCGTAGACGTGGCGATGCTGCCGGGGTAGAGCTGGGCGCCTCCCTGACCGATCGATCACATGGTGAACGTGGGAACCATCCGCGGTCGCCCTCCCGCCGGGCAGCCGGTTCGGTGGTGGGCAGGTCCGTTGCCGATTGAGGGCCGTGGGATGGGGCGGAGGCCCCGTAGTAGTCGCGGGTGTGACGACCCGTCGTGGAGGCCGTGAGAGACGGCCGCAGGGCGAAGGGGGCCAGCAAGTCAGCAGTCGAGGTTGCTGGAATGTTAGGAGGTTTTCGCTGGTGAATACCGACGAACTGGAGCACGCCGTATATGTGGCGGAGCGACGGGTACTGAATATCCAGACCAAGCTGCACCGTTGGGCTCGTGACGATTCTCACCGCAGGTTCGACGATCTCTACAATCTCGTCGCCGACCCTGGCTTCCTTCTGGTTGCCTGGGATCGAGTGAGGGGAAACAAGGGTGCCCGCACAGCTGGAGTGGACGGACGAACAGCCCGTTCGGTCGAGGCTGGACAGGGGGTTGAGGAATTCCTCGACGAGTTGCGGTCGCAGTTGAAGGACCGTAGCTTTCGCCCGCTTCCGGTGCGTGAGCGCATGATTCCGAAGGCAGGCGGGAAACTCCGCCGTCTCGGGATTGCGACCATCGCCGACCGGGTAGCCCAGGCATCCTTGAAACTGGTACTGGAGCCAATTTTCGAGGCGGATTTCCTCCCGTGCTCCTACGGGTTCCGCCCGAATCGCCGGGCCCATGACGCGGTAGCCGAGGTGCGCTATCTTGCTTCGCGGCCACGCAATTATGAGTGGATCGTCGAGGGAGACATCACGGCCTGCTTCGACGAAATCTCACATCCGGCCCTGATGGATCGGGTGCGGCGTCGAGTCGGGGACAAACGCGTCCTGGAACTGGTAAAGGCTTTCCTCAAGTCGGGCATCCTCGGAGAGGACCGCCTGTTGCGGGAAACCACTGCCGGCACCCCACAAGGGTCGATTCTCTCGCCTCTGCTCAGCAACGTGGCACTGTCGGTCCTGGACGAGTACATCGCCCAGGCGCCAGGAGGCCCGGCTGCTGGGAAGGTGGACCGTGCCAGACGGCACCGCCATGGTCTGCCCAACTACCGTCTTATTAGGTACGCGGACGACTGGTGCCTGATGATATTCGGCTCGAAAGCTGATGCCGAGGTCCTGCGCGAGGAAATCGCTGAGGTCTTGTCCACGGTGGGCCTGCGCCTGTCACCGGAGAAGACACTGATTACCCATATCGATGAGGGCCTGGACTTTCTCGGGTGGCACATCCAGCGCCACCGGAAGAGAGGGACCAGGCAGCATTACGTCTACACCTACCCCGCGAAGAAGGCTGTCCAAGCCGTGAAGCGGAAGGTCAAGACGTTATGCCGAGAGGTTCAAGTGAACCAGCCGTTGGATGACCTGCTACGTCGACTGAATAGGGCGTTGCGGGGCTGGTGTGCTTACTTCCGGCCAGGGGTGTCTTCCGTGACCTTCGCCTATCTGAGCCACTACACATGGCAAACGGTATGGCGTTGGATGCGGCGCAAGCACCGCCGGTCCACGTGGAAGGAACTCCGCCACCGCTATTGCGGCGGCGGTTGGTGGCCTGCCAGTGAGGACAGAGAGCTGTTCGACCCCGAGAAGGTAGGCACGACCCGCTACCGGTATCGAGGTTCGATTATTCCGACTCCCTGGCCTATCGCGGGGTGAGGATGTTCAACACGCAGCCGGTTTCGGGGCTTGTGGAGAGCCCGGTGCATTGAGAGGTGCCCGCCGGGTTCGGGAAGCGGTCCGGGGAAACGGGCCGGTCGAAAGACCGGCACCGCGCCCCGGGCCGACTTTCACCGACCCGACCCGGCCCAGGTGACCGCGCTCGTTGACGAGCATCCCCACCTGGGAGTCGAGTGCGTACTTCGGGAACTGCACATCGCCTCCTCGACCTTCTACCGGTGGCGCCGACGTGAGAAGGAGCCATGCGAACGGCAGCGCCGCGACGCGGAGCTGACCGAGCAGATCAAGCAGATCCACACCGATTCCGGCGGGATCTACGGCTCTCCTCGCGTCCACGCCGTCCTCAAGCGCGACGGCGTCCACGTCGGCCGAAAACGCGTCGAACGCCTGATGCGCGAGGCCGATCTGGCGGGCGTCAGCCCGCGCCGCAAGGGCTTCACGCGCCGCGATCCCAAGGCCACGCTCGCTCCGGATCTGGTCAACCGCGACTTCACGGCACCGGCACCGAACCGGTTGTGGGTCACTGACCTGACGATGATCGCCACCGGCGAGGGACCCTTGTGGCTCTCGGCAATCAGGGACGCGTTCTCGCGCCGGGTGGTGGCCTGGGAGACGTCCGCCCGCGCGGACGCGGACCTGGTCCTGTCGTCGCTGGAGTACGCGCTGGCCAGCCGCGAGGTCGAGCCCGGCGAGCTCATTCATCATGCCGATCACGGGTGTCAATACACGTCGATCAAGCTCACAACTCGCCTGATAAGAGCGGGAATTGAGGCGTCCATGGGCTCGGTCGGAGACAGTTACGACAACGCCCTCGCGGAGAACCTGTGGATGCTGGTCAAGACCGAGTGTGTCCGCGGCCGCGTCTTCACGACCAGGGCCGAGGCGAACCTCGCACTCTTCGAGTACATCGACGGCTTCTATAACTTTTTGTTTAACCGGCGCGCCCGTAGTGCTCTTCGAGTGACTCGGCGCGTTTGACGGTTTTGCCCACCCCGTGACGGGGTGCGGTCGTGCGGTTCTTCGAGCCGTTGGGGCGCCCGGGGCCGGGTCGGGAGGGTTTGGGCGCGCTGGCCGGACGGGCCGGAGGCTGTCGCACGGCTCCTGCCCGGTGAAAGTCAAGAGCCCTTCTTGGACGTGTGGTTGATGAGCTTGTTGAGGTTGTGCACCGTGCCGAGGAA
>NZ_JBEOVN010000356.1:0-3485 GCF_040295565.1 Streptomyces sp. NPDC002785
GAGGAACTTGTACGCACGAATCATCCAGCCCACCCCCCTTCGGTCAGTCCGATCAACATAGCTGGCACCACTGACAACGCAGAGCACTCCGGCGCTCCGCGCCTCCGGTCCGAGGATCGCATTCCCGCCCGGCCTGAAGGCCGGGATTCCCTGCGAAGATCAGGGATGGAAGCCGCAAAGGTCCCCCGACCACGGGGCGAGCAACTGCTCGACGCCGCAGTGCGGTACGCGCAGGATCGGCACTGGGACGTGTGTCCCGGCACCTGGCTGGAGGCGGCAAAGGGGGCCGAGCAGTGCTCGTGCGGTGACGCCGGCTGCCCGTCCCCCGGCGCCCACCCCGCCGGGCCCGACTGGGCGGGCCGGGCGACCGGCAGCGGTGTCGCGGCCCGCCGGATGTGGTCCAAGCACCCCAGGGCGTCGATCCTGCTGCCCACCGGCCGCACCTTCGACGCCATCGACGTACCGGAGTCCGCCGGCTTCCTCGCCCTCGCCCGGATGGAGCGGATGGACATTCCGCTCGGACCCGTCACCCGCACCCCCGACCGGCGGATGTTCTTCTTCGTCCTGCCGGGTACGGCGACCAAAGTGGACGTTCTGGTGCGGGCGTTGGGCTGGCGGGCCGCCGCGATCGATCTCGTCGGCCGCGGTGACGGCCATTACGTGACGGGGCCGCCGACCCGGGTCGGCGGGCGCGGGGCAGTGCAGTGGGCCCGCCGCCCCACGTCCGCCAACCGGTGGCTGCCGGACGCGGGGGAGCTCATCAGCCCGCTCGCCTACGCCTGCGCGCGGGAAGCAGCCGACGCACGAGCACGCCATCCGTAGGCTGCCCTTTCGTAGGCTGTCCCAAATACGGGGACACCGAAAGGCAACACATCATGCAGGACCGGACAGAAACAGACAGAGCAGTACGGACGGGGGAAGCGGGAGAGGCGAGCGGAGCCCGCACGGCGCCGCCCGCCGTGCGCGTACAGGGACTCTGGAAGCGGTTCGGGGAGCAGACCGCGGTCGCCGGGATCGATCTGGAGCTGCCCGCGGGCAAGTTCATCGGTCTGGTGGGGCCCAACGGCGCGGGCAAGACCACCACGCTGTCGATGGTCACCGGACTGCTCCGCCCCGACCAGGGGCTGATCGAGGTCGGCGGCCATGACGTGTGGCGCGACCCGGTCGAGGTGAAGTCCAGGATCGGCGTGCTCCCGGAGGGGCTGCGGCTGTTCGAACGCCTCTCGGGGCGTGAACTCCTCGCGTACACCGGAAGAATGCGCGGGCTGCCGGGCGCCGAGGTAGACAAGCGGGCCACCCAGCTGCTCGATGTGCTCGGTCTTGCGGGCTCCCAGCACAAGCTGGTCGTCGACTACTCGACCGGCATGCGGAAGAAGATCGGGCTCGCCGCCGCGCTGCTGCACAACCCCGAAGTGCTCTTCCTGGACGAGCCTTTCGAGGGCGTCGACCCGGTGTCGGCGCAGACCATCCGCGAGGTCCTTGAGCGGTACACCCGCTCGGGGGCGACAGTCGTCTTCTCCAGCCATGTGATGGAGCTCGTGGAGTCCCTCTGCGAATGGGTGGCCGTCATGGCCGCCGGCAGGATCCGGGCCCAGGGCACCCTGGCCCAGGTGCGCGGCGATGCGTCCTCGCTGCAGAACGCCTTCCTCGAACTCGTCGGCGCGGGCTCCCGGGCCGAGGGCGACTCCCTGGACTGGCTGGGCGGCGACCGATGAGCGTGCTCGACACCCCCGTGGGGGGCGCCCGCGGCAGAGACGGTACGAGCGGCGGCGAGGGTCTCGTCCCCGTCTTCGTACGGCTCAAGCTGACCCTGTTGCGCAACGGTCTGCGGCAGTCGGCCGGCCGGAAGGCCGCGTACATCATCTCCATCGTCTTCACCCTGCTGATCGCCGCGAGCCAGCTGCTCGGGCTGATCCTGATGCGCGGACACGCCCATGTCGGTGCCCTCGTCGTCCTGCTGACCGGGGTGCTGGCGGTCGGCTGGGCCGTGATGCCGCTGTTCTTCCCCAGCGGTGACGAGACCCTCGACCCGAGCCGTCTGGTGATGCTGCCGCTGCGGCCGCGCCCGCTGATCGCCGCGCTGCTGGCGGCGTCGCTGGTCGGGGTCGGCCCGCTGTTCACGCTCTGCCTGGCAGTCGGCTCGGTGTTCGCGGTGGCGCACGGGGCGGCCGGTGCGGTGTTCGCCGCGGTGGCCGCGCCGCTCACGCTGCTGCTGTGCGTGGCGCTGACACGTGCCATGGCCACGGCCAACACCCGGCTGCTGACATCACGCAAGGGCCGCGATCTCGCGGTGCTCAGCGGCCTCGTGATCGCGGTCGGCTTGCAGGTCGTCAACTTCGGTGCGCAGCGGCTCGGCCAGGCCGGCGGTCTTTCCGCGCTCGAACCGGCCGCGGACGTGGTGCGCTGGCTGCCGCCCGCCTCGGCGGTCGGGGCCGTGGACTCGGCGTCGCGGGGCTCGTACGGGCAGGCCGCCGTACAGCTGCTGCTGTCCGTGGCCGCGCTGTTCGCGCTGTTGTGGCTGTGGCAGCGGAGTCTGACGAAGCTGATGACGGCCCCGGACGGCTCGACCTTCGCCGCCGGACCGGTCCGCGCGAAGAGCGGCAGGAGCGGCTCCAGGCTCTCCGCGCTGCTGCCGGCGGGGCGTACCGGACCGGTGATGGAGCGCAGTCTGCGGTACATCGCACGCGACCCGAAGACCAAGGCCGCCTGGGTCACGGCGTTGGCGATCGGGCTGATCGTGCCGCTGTTCAACGCACTGCAGGGCGTCGGCTCGGTCTACTTCTCCTGTTTCGCCGCCGGGATGCTCGGCATCCAGATGTACAACCAGTTCGGGCAGGACACCTCCGCGTTCTGGATGGTGGCGCAGACCATCTCCTCCACCCGGGACGCGTACCTTGAACTGCGGGCGCGGGCACTGGCGTTGCTGCTGATCACACTGCCGTACACGATCGTGGTCACGGCGGCGACGGCGGCGGTGCTCGGCGACTGGGGCTCGCTGCCGGACGCCATGGGGCTGTCGCTCGCCCTGCTGGGCGCGATGCTGGCGACGGGTGCGGTGGCGTCGGCGAAATTCCCGTACTCGATCCCGCAGGACGGGGCGTTCAAGAGCGTGGCACCCGGGCAGGCCGGGCTCGCCTGGATCTCGATCGTCGGCGGCATGGTCTCGGCGGCGGTGCTCTGCGCACCCGTGATCACGGTGACGATCTGGCTGCATGCCGCCGATCTGGAGCAGTGGCTGTGGCTGCTGTTGCCCGCGGGGGCCGTGTACGGAGCGCTGATCTCCTGGGCGGGGCTGCGGTTCGCCGCTCCCCGCACGGCGAACCGGCTCCCGGAGATCCTGGCGGCAGTCAGCAAGGGCTGAGAGCTTCCTCCGCAGGGCCTGTCTCTCTTACGACCTCCCCCACGACAGGGAGCGGATCAGCGAGCGGCGTCGTGCGGCTTCGATTGCAAGGCGGAGGAAGGAATCGGATGGGTCTCCCCTGGTC
>NZ_JBEOVN010000357.1:0-3474 GCF_040295565.1 Streptomyces sp. NPDC002785
GCCGCCCGGAACCTCCGGGCGGCCCACGTCTGCGTCCCTCAGAGCTCGGTCGACGCCCGCTGAGTCAGCCCGTACTTCGACGCGATCGAGTTCCACAGCCCCGACGCCTCCCGCTTCGCCTTGCTCGCCTCGCCGCTCTGCACGGTGGCCTGCTGCGTCTCGGAGGTCGTACGGGCGTGGCCGTGCTTGCAGACCTTCTTGCCTTCCTTGGCCTGCGCCGCCCACGCGGCGTAGTGCTCGTCGGCGGCGGCGGACGCCTTCCAGGCCCTGGTGAGGGAGGCGGTCAGCTGGGCATGGTTCGGCAGCTTGTCGACGGGCAGCTCCTGGAGCCGGGTCACCAGATCACGACGCTGCTGGGCGGCGCCCTTCAGATCGGTCACGGCCTGGTCCAGATCCGTGCAGCTTTTGGTCTTCTCGACGGCCCCGATGACCGCGGCACGGCTGTTGTTGCTGTCCGCCAGCAGCTTGTCGAGCGCCTCGGCCTGCGGCTTCGCCGGATCGGCCGCGGCCTGCGCGGAGGGCTGGCCGGCGGGTGAACTGGCGGCGGCCACCGGCTGCTTGTTGTCCGTGCCCTTGTCGTCGCCGCCACCGCTCAGCAACGCACCCGCGCCGAGGCCGACGACGGCGCAGCCGGCGACGACCGCAGCGATGAGCGTGACGTGCGCCCGCTTCTTGCGCTGCCCGGTTCGCCCCCGCGGCCCCTCGTCCACGGGCTGGTACTGGGGCTGCGGGGGCTGATGGGGCTGATGGGGCTGATGGGCCCCCTGGTGCTGCTGCGTGGGGGCGAACCGGGGCATCTGCTGGGTGGATCCCGCAGGCCCGTCGTTGCGGAACAGGTTGTCGAACTCGGCAGGCGGCTGCCGGTCGTCGGGGGTCCCGGGCCCGACGCCGTACGGGGCGTCACCGGAGACCGGCGGAAGGAACTGGGTCGCCTCGGCGTCGCCGCCGTGCGCAGGCGCCTGGGGCTGCTGGTACGCCTGCGGCTGCGGCGCTCCGTGGTCGAGGAACTGGGTGGCCTCCGCGGGGCTCTCGGGCGGCATCCCGCCCGGCGCGGGCCCGGACACCGGCGCGATGTACTGCGTCGCATCCGCGTCCCCGCCCATGCCCATGCCCATGCCGGGCACGGCCTCGGGCGGCAACGGCTGCGCGTACGGCTGCTGGGGCTGCACGGGAGGCAGCGGCTGGGCCTGCGGCTGCCCGTACGCCTGCGCCGGCTGCCCCTGGCCGTACTGTCCTTGCCCGTACTGTCCTTGCCCGTACTGGCCCTGCCCGTACGCCCCCTGCCCCTGAGCATGTGGCTGTGGCTGCGACGAGGCGTCCTGGTGCGCCGCCTGCGGCCCCCAGGGCTGCCCCCACGGCTGGCCGCCCGTCGGGGCGCCCCGATCCGCGGCCCCCCCTGGTATCCAGGGCTCGTCGCTACCCGCGGGCAGCACGACACCTTCGTGCGTGGGCCGTTCAGCAGGGAACTGCTGCTCGTCACCCTGTCCGCTCTGCGTCACCGGGACTCCTACGTGTATACCTACGGAATCGTCGGCTCACGCTATCGGGTGGTTGCCGCCCTTCGCCAAGCGCGTGATGTCACTCACCAGCCCTTCACAAGCGCTGCAGCACCCAGCGGCCGTGAGTCAAGGGGGCGCTCGGTCCCACTGCGCCGACCGGGCCCCGGTCACACCGCCTGGAGTTCCAGCCGCGCCCCGAACTCCCGTACCGCCGGCTCGTCCCCGTACGGCAGCAGGCGCTGCTGCAGATCGTCCAGATACTCCGCTCCCCTGCTGGAGCGCACCGACCCCAGCAGCTCCATCGCCCGCGTGCCCGTGTGGCAGGCCTGCTCCACATCGCGCAGCTGGACCTGGGCCGTGGCGAGGAGCACCAGTCCGATGCCGCGGCGGCGGGTCCGGGACTGCGGGTGACCGTCCAGGGACTCCTTCGCCCGGCGTACGGCCGCCTCCGCCTGGCCGAGGTCGCGGTGGCAGTGCGCCAGCTCGTCGGCGAGATAGGCCTGGTCGAAGTGGGCGATCCAGTCGGGATCGTCCCCGGTGTCGGGATCGGCGTGCTCCATGGCCGTCAGCGCCCTGCCCGTCACCGCCTGACAGGTCCGGGCGTCGCCGAGCAGAGCGTGTCCGCGCGCCTCCGCCGCGTAGAACATCGCCTCCGCCCTCGGGGTGACCCGCCCGCGCGCGCCCTCCTGCGCGGCCCGTGCCAGCTGGGCGATTTCCCGCGGATTGCCGAGCTGCGCGGCGAGGTGGCTCATCGACGCGGCCAGTACATAACCCCCGTACGCCCGGTCTCCCGCCGCCTGCGCCAGACGCAGCGCCTGGATGTAGTAGCGCTGGGCGAGCCCCGGCTGGCCCGTGTCGACCGCCATGTACCCGGCGAGTTCGGTGAGCCGCGCGACCGCCGCGAACAGCTGCCGCCCGACCGATTCGCGGTACGCCCCCGAAAGCAGCCCGGAGACCACGCTGTTCAGGTAGTGCACCATGACCGGCCGCACATGTCCGCTGCCGAACCGGTGGTCGAGGTCGACGAGCGCGGCCGTCATCGCCCGTACCGCGTCCACGTCCGACATCCCGACACGGGTTCCGGCGGCCCGGGCCACCTGCGGGTCGGCGCCGGTGATCAGCCAGTCACGGCTGGGTTCGACCAGCGCCGACGACGCGATCGTCGAACCGGTCAGGAAGTCGCGGCGGCCGACATCGCTGCGCCACAGCTCACAGACCTGCTCGATCGCCCCGATCACGGTCGGGGCGAACTGCAGGCCGACGCCGGACGCCAGATTCTTGCCGTTGGCCATGCCGATCTCGTCGATCGTGACCGTACGGCCGAGCTTGCGGCCGAGCGCCTCGGCGATGATTCCCGCTGCCCTGCCGCGTGGTTGCTGTCCACGCAGCCAACGGGCCACGGAGGTCTTGTCGTAACGCAGATCGAGCCCGCGCTCCGCGCCGACCATGTTGACGCGACGGGCGAGGCCGGCGTTGGAGCATCCGGCTTCCTGAATGAGCGCCTGGAGCCGTTCGTTCGGCTGGCGGGCGACGAGAGGCCTGGCTGCCATGTTTCCCCCTGAGGCCGCAGTGATCGATGAGCGGATCACTGCCCGGCAAATACACGGAAAATGCGCACATTCATCGTGTTCGTCACGTCCGTCGTATTCCTTGCCATTCATGTCGGCATATGACAGAGGCCGACCGTTCCGGAGTTGCCCGTATATGGCTACCCGCCCGGTCGGGCGCCGCCTCACACGCGCCCCCGCGCATGCATCCATGCGCCCCGCATGCCGGATCGATGAGCTGTGACCACGCCCGTCACGCCCGTAACCCCATGTGGTGGCGGTAGTTGTGCTGTGCGTGGAAGAGCCCATCGGGGTCGAAGAACCCATCGGATTCGTGACTCCTCCCCGCCCTGAAGGAGCGGGGCTTCTCGCTATGCCGGTTGGGCTTCGCGACGGGCCAGCCCGGCCCGTAGGACGTTGAGAGCCCC
>NZ_JBEOVN010000358.1:0-3466 GCF_040295565.1 Streptomyces sp. NPDC002785
GATCGGACGGTGTTCACTCAGGCGGGTCTTTTCGCTGTCGAGTCGGCGTTGTTCCGGCTGGTGGAGTCCTGGGGTGTGCGGCCGGACTTCGTCGGTGGTCATTCGGTGGGCGAGTTGACGGCCGCGTATGTGGCGGGGGTGTTGTCCCTCGACGACGCGGCGGCGCTCGTGGCGGCGCGTGGCCGGTTGATGCAGGCGTTGCCGACTGGTGGCGCGATGGTGTCGGTGGCGGCTCCGGAGGACGTCGTGCGTCCGTTGCTGACCTCGGGCATTGATATCGCGGCGGTGAACGGGCCTGCCTCGGTGGTGATCTCCGGTGGTGAGAGCGAGGTCCTCGCTGTCGCCGACAAGTTGGCTGCCCAGGGGACCAAGACGCGTCGCCTGACGGTTTCGCACGCCTTCCATTCGGTGTTGATGGAGCCGATGCTGGAGGAGTTCCGGGCGGTCGTGGAGGGGCTGACGTTCCAGTCGCCACGGATCACGCTGGTCTCGAATGTGACCGGTGAGGTCGCTGAACCCGAGCTGGTCGCACGCCCCGAGTACTGGGTCGAGCACGTCCGGGCCACCGTGCGATTCGTCGACGGTGTACGGGCGTTGGAGCGGGCCGACGTGGTCACCTTCCTCGAGCTGGGCCCGGACGCGGTCCTGTCCGCGATGGGTCCCGACTGCCTGACGGGCGACGCCTCCGCCTTCGTGTCGTCGCTGCGCCGTGAGAACGACGAGGTGCGCTCGCTCCTCGCCGCCCTGGCCGGGGTGCACGTGCGTGGTGCGGCGGTCGACTGGCAGGCCCTGCTCGGTGAAGGTGCCGACTGGCCGGTGGAGTTGCCGACGTACGCCTTCCAGCGCCGGCGCTACTGGATTGAAGAGGCCGAGTCCGACGCTCCCGAGCGTGACGCCGACGAAGTGCGGTTCTGGGAGGCCGTCGAGAGCGAGGACCTGGACGCCCTGGTCAAGACCTTGGGCATCGAGTCCACCGGCGGGCAGGACGATCTCGACTCGATGGGCGCCGCCCTCGGCGTCCTGGCGTCCTGGCGGCGCGGACGCGACCGGACGGCCGTGAGCGACCAGCTCCGCTACCGCGTCTCCTGGTCCCCGGTCTCGCAGCCTCCGTCGACCGCGCCGGCCGGAACGTGGCTCGTCGTCGTTCCCTCCGGATCCGACGCCGAGGCCGATGGCGGCTTCGCCGCGCGGGCGGTGCGGGCCCTGGAGGGACAGGGCCTGCGTATCAGGCAGGTGCCGTTCGCCATGACCGAGGCCGACGACTTCGCCGCCGCCCTGCGCGCGGTCCGGCCGGAGGAAGGGGATCTGGCCGGTGTCCTGTCCTTGCTGGCCCTGGACTCCCGCGTCCGCCCGCAGTCCGAGGTACTCATCGAAGGCACCGCCGCCACGCTGGCGTTGATGCGGACGCTCGGCGAGATCACCCCCGGGCTCCAGGTCTGGTGCGCGACCAGCGGCGCGGTGAGCGTGGGCCCCTCCGACCGGCTGCGGGCCCCGGAACAGGCCGTCGTCTGGGGCCTCGGCCACGCCGTGGCGCTGGAGCATCCGGACCGGTGGGGCGGTCTGGTCGACCTCCCGGAGATGGTCGACGACCGGACCGCCCAGCAGCTGATCGGCGTCCTGACCGGAGCGAGCGGTCAGGACCAGGTCGCCGTACGGTCGGCGGGCCTGATGGCCCGACGCCTGCAGGACAGCCCGCTGCGCGGCGAGCCGTTGCACCGGGACTGGCGTCCGCGCGGCACCGTCCTCGTGACCAACGGTACGGAGGGACTCGGCAGCCACACCGCGAAGTGGCTGGCCGAGGCCGGCGCGGAGCACCTCGTGCTGACCACGCAAGCGGGCCAGGACGACGCGCCGCATGTGCGGGATCTCGTGGCTGAACTCGCCGCCATGGGCGCCGAGGTGACCGTGTCCACGGCGGACATCTCCCGCCGCGAAGGGGTTGCCGAGCTGCTCGCCGCGACGGATGCGCTGCCCGAGCTGACCGGGGTGGTGCACACAGCGGATCTCGCCCGGACCCAGGCGGTCGCGGCGACCGGTCTCGCCGATCTGGACGAGGTGGTGACGGCCAAGGCTCATGCCGCCCTCCACCTGGACGAGTTGCTCGGTGACCGGCCGCTCGACATGTTCGTCACGTTCTCCTCCGTCGCCGGCGTCTGGGGCGGTGGCGGACAGGGCGCGGCCGGTGCGGTCAGCGCGTACCTCGACGCGCTGGTCGAGCGCCGACGGGCCCGTGGCCTGAAGGCGACATCGCTGGCCTGGGGCGTGATCGAGGAGATCGGTGTGGCGGCCGACCCCGCGATCCAGGAACAGCTGCGCCGCCGTGGCGTACTGCCCCTCACGCCCGGCCAGGCGATGGGGGCGCTGGAGGCGTCGATCCGGTACGACGACGGGGTCATCGCCGTGGCCGACATCGACTGGTCGGCCTTCGTACCCGCCTTCACCTCCTCCCGTCCCAGCCCGCTGCTCGGTGATCTGCCCGAGGTGCTGAAGGTGGCCGAGGCGGCCGCCGCGCTCGCCGAGGAGGAGGCGCAGGCCGGTTCGCAGCTGGTACGGAGTCTGGCGGACGCCTCCGAGGCAGAGCAGACCCGCATCCTCATGAAGCTGGTCCGCGAACGGTCGGCCGAGGCGCTCGGCCACTCGGGCCTGGACGAGGTCAAGCCCCGCCGGGCCTTCCAGGAGATGGGCTTCGACTCGCTGGCGGCGATCACCCTGCGCAACGCCCTGTCGGCGGCGACCGGGGGCACCCTCCCGGCCACGCTGATCTTCGACTACCCGACGCCGGCGGCGCTCGTCGCGCATCTGCGCGAGGAACTGGTCGGGGGAGGGGCGGACGACGCGTCCGAGGACGGCGGCCCCGAGGCAATCCGTCGGGTTCTGTTCTCCGATCCGGAGGCCGACGACCAAGAGCTGGATCTGATCGACGAGATGAGCGTGACGGACCTGGTGCAGCGGGTCCTGGGCAACACCCAGTCGTGATCGAAAACGGAACGCAACTCGTGATCGAAAACGGAAAGAAGCGGATGGAAGAGGACGTCATGGACGCTCAGAACGGGCAGATAATCGATGCCCTGCGTGCTTCGGTGAAGGAGAACGCACGCCTGCAGCAGCAGTACGACCGGGTCGTCGCCGCCAACTCCGAACCGATCGCGATCGTGGGGATGGCCTGTCGCTTTCCCGGTGGGGTGACATCGCCCGAGGAGCTGTGGGACCTGGTCGTCTCCGGTGGCGACGGGATCTCCGGGTTTCCGTCGAACCGTGGTTGGGACCTGGAGAACCTCTATCACCCGGACCCCGATCACCCGGGGACGAGTTACGCCCGCGAGGGTGGATTCCTGCATGACGCGGACGAGTTCGACGCGTCCTTCTTCGGAATCTCGCCGCGTGAGGCGCTGGCGATGGATCCGCAGCAGCGGCTGATGCTGGAAACCTCCTGGGAGGCGTTGGAGCGCGCGGGCATCGACGCGGC
>NZ_JBEOVN010000359.1:0-3456 GCF_040295565.1 Streptomyces sp. NPDC002785
GTCCGGAGGCCGCCCGTCGTGCATCACGACGGACGGCCTCCGGACACCCCGCTTCACCTCAGACGCGTACGGGATCGGGCTCCGTCTGGGGCCGTGCGGCCACCGGCGCCCCGTGGCTGAGCTTCTCGCCCTCGACATCCACCCGGGGCACGAACTTCCCCAGCCACCCGGGCAGCCACCACGCCCGGTCGCCGAGGAGGGCGAGAACGGCCGGGACGATCGTCATCCGGACGACGAACGCGTCGAAGAAGACGGCCGAGGCGAGGCCGGCGCCCATCATCTTGACCATCGCCTCGCTCATCCCGATGAACCCGGCGAACACCGCGATCATGATGACCGCCGCGGCCACGACGACCCGGGCGCTGTGCCGGAAACCGGTGACGATCGCCTCATCGGGCCGCTCCCCGTGGACGTACGCCTCCCGCATCCGCGTCACGAGGAAGACCTCGTAATCCATGGCCAGACCGAAGACCACACCGATCAGGAAGATCGGCATCATGCTCATCACGGGCCCGGTCTGCTCGACGCCGAGGGCGTCGGCGAGCCAGCCCCACTGGAAGACCGCGACGATCGTGCCGAAGGCCGCCGCCACGGACAGCAGGAAGCCGAGGGCCGCCTTGAGCGGGACCAGCAGGGAGCGGAAGACGATCATCAGGAGCAGGAAGGCCAGGCCGACGACGAGCGCGAGATAGGGCACCAGCGCGTCGTTGACCTTCTGCGACACATCGATGTTCACCGCGGTCGTGCCGGTGACGAGCATCGACGCACCGGTCCTGGACTCCAGGCCTCGTGCCTCGTCGCGGATCGTGTGGACGAGGTCCGTGGTGGCCGCGGAGCTCGGGCCGGTGGCGGGCACGGCGGTGAACAGCGCGGTGTCGCCCGCCTTGTTGAAGGCGGGGGGCGTCACGGCCACGACGCCGTCGGTGGTGGAGAGTTCCTTGGCGGCCTGCGCAGCTGCGGCCTTCGGGTCGTCCGAGCCCTTGGCGTCGATGACGACGGTGAGCGGCCCGTTGAAGCCGGGGCCGAAGCCCTCGGCCAGGGCGTCGTAGGCGCGGCGCTTGGTGGTCGAGGTGGGCTGCGACTCGTCGCCCGGCATGCCGAGCTGGAGATCGAGCGCCGGTACGGAGAGCAGACCGAGGCCGAGGACACCGAGCACGAGGACCGCGAGGGGCCGGCGGACCACGAAGCGGGCCCAGCGGGTACCCATATTTGGCTCGGCGTCCTTGGAATCCATGCCGCCCTTTGTGCGCTGCCTGCCCCTGGCCCTGCGCTCGGTGCGCGGCAGGACGGCCTTCTGGAAGAAGCCGAGCAGCGCGGGCAGCAGGGTCATCGCCACCAGGACGGCGATCACGACGGTGCTCGCCGCGGCGAGGCCCATCTTGGTGAGGATGGGGATGCCGACCACGGACAGTCCGGCCAGGGCTATGACGACGGTGAGGCCGGCGAAGACGACGGCGGAGCCCGCCGTTCCCACGGCCCGTGCCACGGCCTCCTCGGCGCTGTGGCCCTCCGTGCGTTCCGTCCGGTAGCGCGAGACGATGAACAGGGCGTAGTCGATGCCGACCGCGAGCCCCAGCATCAGGGCGAGCGTGGTGGTCGTCGTGGACATCCCGATGGCGACGATCGAGGCCACGCCGACGCCGATGCCGACGATCGCGGTGAGCAGCGGGAGGCCCGCCGCGGCGAGCGACCCGAAGGTGATGAGCAGGACGACCGCGGCCGCGGCGACGCCGATGAGTTCGGTCCTGCCACCGTGCCCGGCCTCCGGCTGCAGGGCGGAGCCGCCGAGCTCCACGGTCAGACCGGCTTTCCGCCCGTCCTCCGCGGCGTTTTCCAGCGCCTTGGTGGTGGCGTCGGTGAGGTCGGTGCTCCGTGCGTCGTACGAGATGGTGGAGTACGCGGTCGTGCCGTCCTTGCTGACGGCTCCGGCCATGTCGAACGGATTGAGGGCGCCCTTGACCTGCGAGCCGCCCGCCACGTCCGCGACAATTCTCTCGACGGCCGCCTTGTTCGCGCCCGCGGTGACCTTCTGGCCCTTGGGAGCGACGAAGACGATACGGGCGTCGGCGCTGTTGGAGTTCCCGCCGGGGAAGCGCTGATCCAGCAGGTCGAACGCGCGCTGCGACTCCGTGCCGGGCATCGAGAACCCGTCCTCGGCGGCGTCCGGCGCCTTGGCCGCGGCGAACGCGCAGGCGGCCAGGACCGCCACCCAGAGCAGGGCGACGAGCCGGCGTCTCCGGAAGGAAAAGCGGCCTAGCCGGTAAAGGAAGGTAGCCACGAAGGGGCGCTCCAGTCTGGATCGGGCAACAGCTCGGCGGCGCGAGTGCCGCGCTCCGGCCGTGCCGGAGCACGGCGGCGCCGGAGGAATGCCTCAATCCTTCGTGAACGGGGGCGTCATCGTCGTCGTCCGCCTGCATGCAGTTCTACGTACTGTCGATGCAGTACGCGGAGTGTGCGCCGTACCCCTTGAACAGGACGTTTCCGGTGTGCCGCACCACCCCTGGGGCTTACGACCTGAGCGAATCCGACCTGCGCCACGCCCTGCTCGCCGAACGCCTACCCAGCGGATTGACCGTCGGGCTGTCCGAAGTCCTGGGTCCAGTAGTTGCCGGGCTGCGCGAGGCCCACGCCGATTTCCTTGAACGAGCAGTCGAGGATGTTGCGTTTGTGGCCGGGGCTGTTCATCCAGCCCGCCATGACGCTTTCGGGGGTGGTGTAGCCGTAGGCGACGTTCTCGCCGTACCCGCTCCGGTCGTATCCGGCGTGCATGATCCGGTCGCCCGGGTCCGAGCCGTCGGAGCCGGTGTGGGACATGTTCCGTTGGGATGCCATGTCCGCGCTGTGCTTCCGGGCGGCCTTCGTCAGCTTCGCGTTCGCCTTCAGTGGTGAGCAACCGACCGCGTCGCGCGCGCTGTTGACGAGCTTCAGCAGGCGGGTGGCTTCCTTCTCATGAGGGCTGAAGGCGGCCCAGGCGGTAGCGGAGGGCACATACGCGGCTTCTGCGGTTTGCGTGACTCCCATGGTTCCCACGGCTCCCAAAGCGACGACAGTAATGGCCACCCGTCGGCGGGACCTCTTCGCGTGGTGCTTCCTCATGTGATGTGACCTCGCTCGATACTCGTTGTTCGCGTGGGAGCGGCTTCAAGAGAGTGCTGCGGGAAGCGTCTGACGTGTGGACGACCTGTACGTAGCCCGGACTCCGGCGTCCTCGCCGCCTCCGGCGCTCCGCACCTGGCCCACGCTGCGGCAAGCAAACCTGCATCGGAACGATCCCCGTTGTCAGTGACGGGGTGTCAGACGGTTCTCTATAAGACCGACCGGCACATGGGGGGCGGCGTCGCGGGGCTGGGCACGCGCATCTGCCGCGTTGTCGTCAATCACCAACGCTCCGCGTTGCCTCAATCCTCCGCCTTGCAGCTGCACGCACCCAGCCCCGCTCCTTCTCCCACCCCCCAT
>NZ_JBEOVN010000360.1:0-3443 GCF_040295565.1 Streptomyces sp. NPDC002785
GGCCGAAAGGCCGACCCTCCACCTCTGAATTCCTTGCCTGTGCCGGAATTCTCGTGCACTCTGGTGAATTACGCGCCGCCCTCCCAAGACGCCCCGCAAATAAGGGACTCCAGGAAAAACTAGGGGTCCATAGGGGGTTTGAAGGGGTTTCTGGGGGGGCTTGTCCTGTGCAAGGCTGGTACACGGTCTTGGATTATTTCTGCAGGTTATGGGGCGCGCGATGATGAGTGAGTCCGAGGATTTCACGCCCGAGAGCACCGAAAAGCGGGACGACGGTCCCGGTGCGGTGTCGTGGCAGGGGCTACTCGCGGACCTGCCCGAGGCCGAGCGCGTCGAAACCGCCCTGGAGCTGGTTGGCGATCTGATCACGGCCGCGCTGCGGGACAATGCCCCCGACCTTCTCGACCCACACCGTCCGTTCCAGGACCTGGGCTTCGACTCGATCGCCGCAGTCGACCTGCACAGCCGGCTGACCGCCGCCACCGGGCTACGGCTGCCCGTCACTCTCGCCTTCGACCACCCCACCCCTGCCCAGCTGGCCCGCCATGTCCTGGCCGAGCTGGGACTCGGTGACGGCCCCGACGCCGCGGCGGTCACCACCGGGGCGGCCTTCGCCGACAGCGAGCCCATCGCCATCGTCGGAATGAGCTGCCGTTTTCCCGGTGATGTGAAATCACCGGAAGAGCTCTGGGAAATCGTCGCCGACGGCCGGGACGTCATATCCGAATTCCCCACGGGCCGCGGCTGGGATCTCACCGGTCTTTTCGACCCCGACCCGGAACGGGCCGGCAGTAGTTACACACGTGAAGGCGGATTCCTGCACGACGCCGATCGGTTCGATCCGGCGTTCTTCGGGATATCGCCGCGCGAGGCCCTGGCGATGGATCCGCAGCAGCGGTTGCTGCTGGAGACGTCCTGGGAGGCGTTCGAGCGGGCGGGCATCGACCCCGCCCTCCTCCGCGGTGGTCACACCGGCGTGTTCGTCGGCGCCGAACAGCAGGACTACGGACCGCGACTGCATGAGGCCGAGGAAGGCTTCGAGGGCTACCTGGTGACCGGCAATGCCGCCAGCGTCGCCTCCGGCCGGATCGCCTACACCTTCGGCTTCGAAGGCCCCACCGTCACCGTCGACACCGCCTGCTCCTCCTCCCTGGTGGCGCTGCACCTCGCGGTGCAGGCGTTGCGCGCCGGCGAGTGCTCGCTGGCGCTGGCCGGCGGCGTCGCTGTCATGGCCAACCCCGGCTCGTTCATCGCCTTCAGCCGCCAGCGCGGCCTGGCCCCCGACGGCCGCTGCAAGCCGTTCGCTGCCGCCGCCGACGGCACGGCCTGGGGCGAAGGCGCCGGCATGCTGCTCGTCGAGCGGCTCTCCGAGGCGCGGAAGAACGGCCACCAGGTACTCGCGGTCGTCCGCGGAACCGCCATCAACCAGGACGGCGCCAGCAACGGCCTCACCGCCCCCAGCGGCCCCGCCCAGCAGCGCGTCATCCGGCAGGCGCTGGCCAACGCCGGTCTGACGGCGTCCGAGGTGGACGCGGTCGAGGCGCACGGCACCGGCACCACCCTCGGTGACCCGATCGAGGCGCAGGCGCTGCTGGCCACCTACGGGCAGGACCGCCCCGAGAACCGGCCGCTGTGGCTGGGCTCGCTGAAGTCCAACCTCGGTCACACCCAGTCCGCGGCCGGCGTCGGCGGCATCATCAAGATGGTCATGGCGATGCGGCACGAGATGCTGCCCAAGACCCTGCACGTGGACGCGCCCACCCCGCACGTCGACTGGTCGGCCGGCGACGTGGAGCTGCTGACCGAGGCCCGCGACTGGCCGCGCACCGAAGAGCGGGTGCTCCGGGCCGGCATCTCCTCGTTCGGCATGAGCGGCACCAACGCCCATGCCATCATCGAACAGCCGCCGACGGCCGGTGAGTCCGACGAGACCGAGGAGCAGCCGTCGACGGCCGGTGAGACCGGCGCGCAGCCCACCGGGCAAGGCCCCGCCGTCCTGCCTTGGGTTCTGTCCGCCAAGACCGAGGCCGCACTGCGCGAGCAGGCCGAGCGGCTGTGGGAACGGTTGGAGGCCGACCCGGACCTCGCCCTCACCGACGTCGGCCACTCCCTGGCCAGCACCCGCGCCACCTTTGAGCGACGCGCGGTGCTCGTCGCCGACGACCGCTCCGGCTTCCAGGACGCACTGCGTGTCCTGGCCGACGGTGAGCACTCCCCGGCCGTGGTCCAGGGCGGACCCGCCACCGGCAAGCTGGCGTTTCTGTTCACCGGGCAGGGCAGCCAGCGCCTGGGCATGGGACGCGAACTGTACGAGACGTACCCGGTCTTCGCCGATGCGCTGGACGACGCCGCCTGGTACCTCGAAGAGCAGCTGGAACTGCCGCTGCTGAACGTCCTCTTCGCCGAGGCGGACTCTCCCGGGGCCGCCCTGCTCGACCGCACCGACTACACCCAGCCCGCACTGTTCGCCGTCGAGGTCGCCCTCTACCGCCTGGTGGAGTCCTGGGGACTGCGCCCCGACCTGCTCGCCGGTCACTCCATCGGCGAACTGGCCGCCGCCCATGTGGCAGGCGTGCTCTCGTTGGAGGACGCCTGCGCGCTGGTGGCCGCCCGCGGCCGACTGATGCAGGAACTGCCCGCCGGTGGATCCATGGTGGCCGTGCAGGCATCCGAGGAGGAGGTGCTGCCGCTGCTGAACGACCGCGTCGGCATCGCTGCCGTCAACGGACCCGCCTCCGTCGTCGTCTCCGGCGACGAGGACGCGGTCACCGAGATCGCCGAGGCCTTCCGCGACCAGGGCCGCAAGACCAAGCGGCTCACCGTGAGCCACGCCTTCCACTCCCCGCTCATGGACGGCATGCTCGCCGAATTCCGGCGCGTCGCGCAGGTACTGGAGTACGCCCCGCCGCGCATCCCCGTCGTCTCCCATGTCACCGGCTGCCTCGCCACCGCCGAGGAGCTGTGCTCGCCCGAATACTGGGTGCGGCACGTACGGGAGGCGGTGCGTTTCCTGGACGGAATGCACACCCTCGCCGAGAAGGGCGCCACCACCTTCGTGGAGCTCGGCCCCGACGCCGTACTCACGGCGATGGCCCAGGACTGCCTGCCGGACGCCCGGGACGCGGTGTATGCCCCCGCACTGCGAGGCAGCCGTCCGGAGGCCGAGACCCTGACCCTGGCCGTCGCCCGTGCATACGTCCGGGGTAAGAAGGCCGACTGGAACGCCGCGTACGTCGGCAGCGACGCCGCCCGTGTCGACCTGCCCACCTATGCCTTCCAGCGCCAGTCTTACTGGATGGCCACCCCGACCGGCCCCGGTCAGGACTCCGGTGCCGCCGTCGACCCGGCCGACGAGCGGTTCTGGGAGGTGGTCGAGCGTGGTGATGTGGCGGGGTTGGCTGCTGAGCTTGATGTTGATCCTGGGTTGTCGTTGGGTGATGTTC
>NZ_JBEOVN010000361.1:0-3364 GCF_040295565.1 Streptomyces sp. NPDC002785
GACCAGGGGAGACCCATCCGATTCCTTCCTCCGCCTTGCAATCGAAGCCGCACGACGCCGCTCGCTGATCCGCTCCCTGTCGTGGGGGAGGTCGTTACCCCCTCACCCCCGCCCGAGCACCACCGTCCCCGACGAGCAGAACCAGCCGCCCGTCCCCGATGCCACCGCCAGCTCCGGCAGCCTGCCACCCGCCCTGCGCACCTGGCGCTCGCCCGCCTCGCCACGCAGCTGCCGTACCGCCTCCACCAGCAGGAACAGTCCGCGCATCCCGGGGTGGCAGGCGGACAGGCCGCCGCCGTCCGTGTTGACCGGCAGCTCGCCCGTCAGGCCGGTCCGGCCCTTCTCCACGAACGGGCCGCCCTCGCCCTTCGCGCAGAAGCCCAGGTCCTCCAGCGTCACCAGCGTCATATAGGTGAACGCGTCGTAGATCTCGGCGAGATCGATGTCCGCGGGCCGCACCCCGGCCCGTTCGAACGCCAGGCGGCCGGAGACCGCCGCGGGGGAGACCGTGAAGTCGTCCCACTCGGACATGGTGGAGTGCGAGACGTGCTCACCCGTACCGAGGATCCACACCGGATCCTTCGCCGTGTCCGGGACGTACTCCTCGGCGGCCAGCAGCACCGCGCAGCCGCCGTCGCTGCGGATGCAGCAGTGCAGTTTGGTGAACGGGTCCGCGATCACCGGTCCCGACAGCACGTCGTCCACGGTGATCGGGTCACGGAACATCGCGTCCGGGTTGGCCGCCGCGTTCGCCCGCGCCCGGACCGCCACCTCGGCGAGCTGCTCCAGGGTTGTCCCGTACTCGTGCATATGGCGGCGGGCGGCCATCGCGTACTTGGCTATCAGTGAGTGCCCGTACGGCACCTCGAACTGGAGCGGGCCGCGCGCCCCGAAGGAGAGGTTGGACGTCCGGCGGCCGGCCTTGATGTCGGCGCGGGCCGTCGACCCGTACACCAGCAGTACGGCATTGGCGTGACCCGCCGCGATGGCGTCCGCCGCATGGGCCGCCATCACCTCCCAGGTCGAGCCGCCGACCGCGGTGGACTCCACCCAGGTGGGCTTCAGCCCCAGATACTCGGCGACCTCGACCGGAGCGAGCGTGCCGAGTCCGGCGGAGGCGAAACCGTCGACCACGGACCGGTCCAGACCCGAATCGGCCACTGCCCGGCGGGCGGCCTGGGCGTGCAGGGCGTACGGCGTGGCCTCGTCGACACGTCCGCAGTCGGCGAGGGATATGCCGACGACAGCGACCTTGCGGTGGGAAGAAGGCATGGATCTGACGGTACATCAGATAAGTACCGGGCGGGCCGCCCGGCGGGACGGGGATCTTTCCGCCCACCGTGCGCGACTCTGTGCATCTGCTGGAATCACCCCTAGCATGACGGCCCGTCAGATCAGAGACCGAAGGTCCCTGAGGGGGAGGAGCCCGACGATGGATGCCGCCTTCACCGCGGAACAGGACGAGATCCGCCGCACCCTGCGCGAACTGCTGGCCAAACGCAGCGCACCCGACGACGTCAGGAGTGCCGTACGGACTGCGGACGGGTACGACGAGACCCTGTGGCGACAGCTCGCCCAGGACCTCGGGCTGCCCGGCCTCGCCCTCCCTCAGGAGTACGGAGGCGTCGGCTGCGGCCTCGCCGAGCTCGCCATCGCCTGCGAGGAGACCGGCCGCGCCCTGCTGCCGTCGCCTCTGATCGCCACCGCCGCGCTCGCCGCGCCCCTGATCGCCGCCCTCGGCACCGAGACCCAGCGCACCGCCCTGCTGCCGCGCATCGCCGCCGGCGGACTGACCGCGACCCTGGCCGTCCCCGGCGGCTCGCTCGCCCCTGCACTCGGCCTCACCGGTGACCCCACCGGCGGCGCCTGGTCGGGTGGCGGCCGGGCGGGCGGCATACAGGCCAGGCCGGTCGGCGGCGCGGAGGGCTGGCGGCTGTACGGGGAGGCCGCGCAGGTCCTCGACGGGCACAGCGCGGGACTCCTCCTGGTCGCCGCCCACGCCGGCGGCTTCCCGCGCAGCCGTACGCTCCTCTTCCTGGTCCGCCCGGACACGGCGGCCGGAATCGTCCGCACCCGCCGGACCTCGCTGGACGAGACCCGCCCGCTGGCCCGCATCGAACTCCGTGACACCGAGGCCGAACTCCTCGGCGCGGACGACACCGTGGACGTCACCGGCGCGCTCGCCCCGGTCGGACGCGGGCTCGCCGCACTGCTCGCCGCGCAGGCGGTCGGGGCAGCGGCGAGCGCACTGGAGCGGACCGTCGAATACGTCAAGGCACGCGAACAGTTCGGCCGGGCGATCGGCTCGTTCCAGGCCGTGAAGCACCGCCTCGCGGATCTGTACGTGCGAGTGCAGGCGGCGCGCTCCGCCGCGTACTACGCGGCCTGGGACCCGGCGGCCGGGGGCCTCGCCCTCGCTCAGGCCCTGGAGGCGCTGCGCATCACCACGGCCGAGGCCGTCCAGCTGCACGGAGGGATCGGCTTCACCTGGGAACACGAGGCGCATCTGTACTTCAAGCGGGGCACAGCCGACGACCTGCTCTTCGGTCCCGTCCACCGGCTCCGCGACCATGCGGCGCAGCAGGCCGGCCTGTTCGCACCGTCGAACGGGCAGTCGTCCATGGCCTCGGCATTCGCCGCGGCGGGATCGGCCGGGCAGGTGGCGGTCTGATGGCGCATGGCGTCCGGCTGATCCGGAAAGTGTCCTCGACCCGCACGTTCGCGAGGATCGCCCCGCATGTCATCCCCGCCATGGACCGTACGGTGCACCGGCTCACGCGCGGCAAGGTGCTGCTCAGCGCCCGGATGCTGCCGGGGCTGATCCTGACGGTGCCGGGTGCGAGGAGCGGGCGGCTCAGGACCACTCCACTGGCCTGCATGCCGGAGAACGGGACGGAGCAGAGCTGGATCCTGGTCGGCAGCAACTTCGGCCGCACGGGGCACCCGGCCTGGACCGCGAATCTGCTGGCGGGTCCCGACAAGGCCGTTGTCAACTGGAAGGGCCGGGACATTCCGGTGCGCGCCACCCTGCTGCAGGGCGCGGAACGGGAGGCGGTGTGGCAGACGGCGCTGAAGTTCTGGCCGCCCTATGCGACGTACCAGGCGCGGGTCGAGCGGGAGATCCGGCTCTTCAGGCTGGAACGGAGGAGTGACGGCGCGACCTGACGCGGCCGCACGCGGAAGCGGTGCGCGGAGACCGCTTTGTCTTGGTGATGCGCGAAAACTGTGCGCTGGAAAGGCTGTTGGAGCGATCCGTGGAGCGTCCGGGTGCACCGACGGCGGACCGTGCGCGGCACCCTGCCGACCGGGTCGCCCGACTATGTGTATCTGCCGGTCGAAGTACCGCGCGGGGTACGGGAGATCG
>NZ_JBEOVN010000362.1:0-3354 GCF_040295565.1 Streptomyces sp. NPDC002785
GCGCGAGAGGTCTACCGCCACCTCACCAGCGCATTCACCGGCGCACCCGGGCCGTCTCCTGCAGCTTGACGATCTATAGAAGCTTCAGAGTCAAGTTAGGCGGTGGCCAGACAGCCCTGATGAGGCAGGCCGTTTAGAGAAAACAGGCGGAAACGTAGCCGACCACGCCAGTGCGCTCGTTCCGCACCAAATGCCAGGCGGTCGTGTTGGAGCCGTCCGGGCAATCGATCCGGGGACCGGGATCGGTCTGCATCAAGTACGCGCAGTCGCCCTGGCTGGCCCACCCGACCTCGTCCCCGCCCGGCTTGTTGCGCATGCGGATGTCGGTGCCCTTGAAGTCGGTGTGGGGACCGCTGGCATCGCACGCCGCTGCGACGACGGGGGCCTCCGCTGCGTGTGCTGTCGAGCCGAGCGTGATGGCCCCGAACGCGAGTGTGACAACGGCGATGCTCGCCACAAGAGATTTCGTCATGTCGTAGTCGTACCGGCGGCTCCTGCTCAGTGGGAACGCCCAGGCGGCGAACTCACCCTTGTGGGTGACCGCAGAAACGATCAAGCGGCGAGGGCGCCATCAGAAACGACGTCTTTCAGCAGCGCCGCCACGCGCCGGGATGCGCGCGCCCTGTCCCGGATGCGGGACGAGCACGTGGCACCGGCGGCGGGCGAGGCGCTCTCCGTGCCCCGGGTCAGAGTGCGGTATCGCTCAGGGCGTGTCGACGGTCGACGATGCGCGCGTGTGGTCCCCCGTCGGCGATGTGGTGTGTCAGAGTCTCGCGACTGGCGCGGCGCACCTCGTCGGCCGGGTGGCTGACGAGGGCAGCATTGGGGGTTCTCTCCGCTGTCGGGGGCCGGGGAAGGAACGCCGTAGGCGGGCGACTGGAGGCCAGTCGCGGGTCCGGCAGCTGCTGCGCGGTGCCCGTCCACAGCGGCGTACGCCAGGGCAGCCGGGTGACCGGATCGCCGCGCAGCGGCCGTACGCCGGTCAGGAACGGCACGCCCGCCGAGGCCAGTTCGCGCAGGGAGCCGGGGGCAGGGGGCCGTCGCAGATCAGGACCGGCGGCCGCCCGCAGGCCTGCCAGTGCGGAAGCAGTTCCGCGGTCCGCTCCGCCCAGGCGATCGGGAACATGCCCTGGGCGTCGACGAGGAAGAGCCCGCCGTCAGCGGCCGGCTTCGCTCAGACCCCCGGTTCCTCTGGTGCCGTTGGCGGCTCGGTGGGCGTCGGGGCGGGCGGGCAGAGGAGGACGGCCCGGGCCACGGGCGGGGCGAACAGGGTGGTGACGGGTGTGCGGAGGGTCAGTACGGAGCGGAAGGCGGGCCCGACTACGGGGTCGCCGGGGTAGCGCTCCAGGACACGCTGCAGGTACCAGTCGGCGACGCGGTCCGCCGGTCCGACGGCTGCCGCAGTGCCCACCGCGCCCGGCATGTTGCGGTCCGCTCCGGCGGAGATGTCCCACGCCTGCCGGGACGCGGCGAGGAGTGCCCGCTGCACGCGCCGCGTCGTGGGGATCCGGCGCGGATCGGCCAGTGCGTCGCGCAGGGCGAGGGCGCTCATCGCGGCGACGGCCATGCCTTGCCCGTAGATCGGGTTGAAGGTGCACAGGGCGTCGCCGGTGGCGAGGAATCCGGCAGGGCGGCGGCCGGGCAGGTCGTAGCGGCGGCGGATGTTCGCGGTCCGACGGTGGCCGAACGCTGGTGAGAGAGGTTCGGCCTCGTCCAGCCACTGGTGCAGGAGCGGATGCGGCAGCCTCTTCTTGGTGTACGTCACGAACTCGTCGTCGTCCGTGGGCGGCTCGTCACCGCGCAGCCCCGAGACGATGACCAGATGGGTGCCGTCCTCCAAGGGCAGCGCGCCACCACCGTGGACCTGGGCGGGGCTGGGGTAGACGTAGTAGCCGCAGGTGTCGCCGTCGAGGACGCCGCTCCTGCCGCGGTAGACGCGGGAGGCGTACGCGAGACCCGTGTCGATGGTCTCCTCGTGCGGGGCCTCGGCCCCGATCGCCGTGAGCCACTGCCGGGCCTTCGTACCCCTGCCGGAGGCGTCGACGACCAGGTCGGCCTCGAGGACCCGTTGCTCCCCTCGGGCGTCGCCGGAGCGGTCCTGCAGCAGCACGCCCCGCACGCGCGAGGCGTCACCGAGGAGCCCGACGGCATCGGCCCCCTCCACCGCGCTGATCATCGGATTGGCGAGGACGCGCCGTCGCACCAGCTCCTCCAGCTGCGCGCGGGAACCCGTGTAGATGTGCGTCGTCGCGGGCAGCCGCCGGAACCAGCGCCCGTCCTGCCTCTGCACCAGGTCCGACGGCAGGCCCACACGCGGTGCACCCGCCGCCCGCAGCTGTGCCAGGAAGCCCGGCAGCAGCGACTCCAGGGCCACCTGCCCGCCCTCCAGCAGGACATGTGGATGCCGGCCCTGCGGTACACCGGGCCGCGCCATCGTGCCGTCCGGGAACCGGTCGCGCTCGACGACGGTCACCCGGTCGGCGTGCCCGGCGAGGACGTGCGCCGCGAGCAGCCCCGCAAGGCTCCCGCCCACGACGACCGCATGCCGCGCGCCCCGCCCGCCGCCCACACCCCAACGACCCGTCCTTCCCGCAGATTTCACTGATGCGCCCCCTGGTCGCCCCGTCTGCAGAAGACACCAGTATCCCGCTCCACAGGGCGCGTTGGCCGCGTTCCGGCGCTTCCTGCGCGTCCCGAAAACGCTCGCCTCGCAGCACTGCCGCCCGGCGCTGCCGTCAGGGCGCTGCCGTCAGGGCGCGCTGGAGCAGATTAGTGGAGTACGTGCGGGTTCATTCAAGGCTGCGTGACCTGGCGGAGCCGCATGTCAGCAGCTAGATCGCTGCACGATAGCCCTTCACTCGTTGGTGTGGGATCTCCGCAGCAACTCGCAGATTCCGCGAGTGACGGCTCTAATTTCCGGGATCGTGTCAGATTCCGAAAGTCGTCTGCTGACGGCGCTGTCACGTTAGCTGGCGGGGTGGGATGATCTTCAGGTGGAGCATCCTGGAGGGGGATCGTTCGTGGGGAGCGCACCGCCGTCGTACAAGGGTCACCGGTACCCCGTCGAGGTGATCTCGCACTGCGTGTGGCTGTACTTCCGCTTTCCTCTCAGCTTCCGCGAGGTCGAAGAGCTCATGCCCCAGCGCGGCGTGATCGTCTCGCATGAGACGGTGCGCCGCTGGTGTGCCGAGTTCGGCCAGGCGTACGCCGACAGGCTGCGTCGCCGCCGGCCGCGAGCTCCCGCTACCTGCCCGCGGCTGAGACGGCCCGGGTCGGCGGGGACTGGTACGACGCGATCCCGCTGCCCGGGAGCCGGGTCGCCCTGGTCGTGGGCGACGTCATGGGCCACTCCAT
>NZ_JBEOVN010000363.1:0-3326 GCF_040295565.1 Streptomyces sp. NPDC002785
CCACGTGATCATTCCGGGGCCGTCGCCATGCCCGGAAGGCAGATCACGACCGTCACGCATCACGCATGATCAGCCACCCGACAGGCTCTTAGGCGTGGTGCAGTCCATGGGACGAGTTGGATCAGCCCTGGACAACGCCGCTGCCGAGTCCTTCTTCCGGGGGATTGACAGAGGCTCGTAGCTGACGTCCCGCCTGCTGCTTCGGGGCTGCAGGCGGGACCTGTTCGGCTGCTGTGGGGAGGACTATCCCCGATTTCTGCTGGTGGCTGCTTTGGTGCTCAGCCCTGCGGCGCGGGCTTGGGGCTGCGGAGATGTCTCCGGACTTCGCCGACGCAGGTCAGCGTAATGGCCATGCTGACAGCGATGGCCAGTGCCGCGATCAGAGTGTCCGGGCCGAAGGGTTCCTGGAGAGCCGCGTTCAGGAAGGCCACTGCGATGGCGATCTCACCGAGCCCGAGCGCTCCGAGCCATGCTGCCCAGGCGGTGGGCGGAGCCCATGCCTGAACCTTCTTCCAGCCCAGCAGCGCGGCGCCGCCTCCCATCGCCAGCACCGTCAGGATCAGGAGTCCTGTGAACATGACGTCACCTGTGGTGGACGGCTCGGTGTGATCGAGTTCGCCGGTGTCCGGGCCGGGCAGGGCGAACAGCAGGCCGAAGAGGGCGATGTAGGCGATCTGCGCGATCAGCAGTGCCGGCGCGACCCGGTGGTTGAGAAGGTGGTTCATGCGTTGCTCCTCACAAGCTTCCCGTTCTTGATGATCCAGAGCTTGCCCGTCGACACGTAGCTCTTGCAGGCACTGCGGGACTTGCTGGATGCCTTCGCCTTGTCTTTGCTCTTGTAGTTCCGTCCTATGGCGCGGCCGGTCTTGTTGTTCCGGAGGTCCATTTCCTTGTCGTTGCCCTTGGACTGCGACTCGTGGCGTGTGGCGACCTCGTAGGCGGTTTCGTGGTCGATGAAGATCTCCATCGTCGCGTTCCAGTAGCAGTGCCGGAAGGCGTCGCCGGTGCCCTGGTACAGGGTCTTGTCCGCGTAGTACTTCTTGGCGTAATAGACCGCCGCTGCCGCCTGGTCGCGGGCCTTGGAGCAGTCATAGGGGTTGAGCAGGCAGTAGCGCTTCTCTGACGGCGTCATCCCGTAGCCGGAGGCGCTGGGATCGAGGAGAACCGGGTAGTGCACGGTCTGGCCCGCTGCCGGTGCGAGCGAGATGCCGATCGCGGAGCCGGATGCCGTCATGGACACCGGGACAGCGGTTCCCTTGGCATCAATGGCTAGCGGGGCGGAGACGAAGGTGGCGAAGCCTGCCTGCTCGTCCGCGATCATCAAGGTGTTCTGGGAGACGGCTGTCATCTCCTGGCCGGGCTGCAGATTCACCGTATAGGTGAAGGAGTGGGGCGCGTTCGCGGTGCGCAGCAGGTGGAAGAGCTCCACCTGGCTGGCCTCGGTACGGGTTGCGACGGTGTCCGCGTCCTGCTGGGTGTTCGGGTAGATCACCAGGCCGGTGCTGCTCAGTTCAGCCGGTGAGGTGGTGGCGACGGGCAGGTTCTGGGCGCTGCCGTCGGCGCTGGTGCCCACGACGGTGCTGTCGGCGGTTGCGGGCAGTTCGGTGACCGGGCCCGCAGCGACGCTTTCCTTGTCCTCGATTTTCTCGGGGTCCTCCTCCTCGACGTAGCCGGGAGGAGTGTCGTCCTCTTCCGGTATGTCCTCGGTCGGTTCGGTGGTCTCGTCCTCTTCCTCAGCGGGGTGGAGGATGCCGGAGAAGTGGGTTTCTGCTATCTCGTTGATGAAGGAGGTGGAGAGCTTCCCGGTGAGTGAGCCGGCCTGGAAGGTGTACTCGCACCATTCCGACCAGGTGCCGGCGGCGTTCTTGACCCGGGCGGTCAGGGAGTGGACGCCGCGGGTGGCGGGCGTGATGATGACAACTGTTTTGCCGCCGGTGAGCGTTGCGGTGCGCGCCGGTTCCTCGTCAAGGGCGTACTCGGCGGACACGGCCTTGCCGGCCGGGTCGGTGAGGGTGAACGTCCCCGGGGTGCCCGCGTCACCGTGCCACAGCCCGTCGGCCGGATAGGCCGTGGAGACAATCGTGGGAGCGGCGGGTATGGAGGTGTCGATGGTCAGTGTGCGCCAGGCGGACCAGGTGCCGTTCCAGTCGGTTCCGTCGTAGGTGGCCACACGCCACTGATAGGTACCTGCGGGCAGTGCTGGTGCCGTCCAGCTGCCTATGCCGCCCGAGGCGACGTAGGCGGAGGTGCCCGTGGAGACCCGGGCGGTACCTGCGGCGTTCCAGACCTCGAAGGTGATGCGGACCTGGTTGCCGTCCGCGTCGCTGGCTTTCGCTTGCAGCGTGGGCGTGGTGTCGGCGGTCACCGCACCGGATATCGGGCGGACCAGGGCACCCACACCGGGCTTGGTGTTGTACGTGATGGACAGGGCGGGCTCGGTGGGGCCCTGCGAGCCGTTCACGTAGTTGGCGGACCGGAAGCGGCGCCAGCTCAGGGAGTCCTGCTCGTCCACGGCCTTGATCTGGAGGCCGTGGTTGGTTTCACCGGCGGCCCATGCCTGAGCGATGCCCGTGACGTTCCAGCGCATGAAGTTGGCCGGGCACGCGGAGCTGTAGCCGTAGGCGGCCTTGGAGACTGCGGCTCCGGTAGTGGTGGTGGCGGGCTGAGCACCCCACGTTACGGCGCTGGGGTCCCAGCTCTGCGTGATGCGTCGGGCTTCCACGCCCATGGTCTCATTCGAGCAGCTGGCGGACCAGTAGGAGTGCATGCGCAGCTCTGCGCTGAGGATATTGGTGCCGGTGTACTTGGCGACGTCGAACTTGAGGAAGGAGCGGGCCTTCGTCGTACCCGCGTCGTACGTGCCGGCCTTCAGCTCCGTGGAGCCCCGTTGTGAGTCGGGGTAGTTGGTGGCGACCCATGTGTCGGTCGACGCGGCCAGAGTGGTGGTCGGGTCGATGGTGACGGGATAGGTCAGGTCCGGGTCGTTGAGGAATTCCTCGCTCGGGCGCAGCACCAACACGGTGCCCTCGGCCGTCTTCTCGATGGCCGTGGCGATCTCGGCGTCCTTGAGGGGTTCTCCGGAGACGGGATCGGTGCCGGTGCCCCACATCCTCGGTGCCGGAGCGCTGGCGACAAGTCCCCCCGCGTTGTCCTCCAGCCTCAGATGCCGCTGGGCGGTCTTCTTGAGCTCCATGCCTGTCAGTGTCACCGGCAGACGTAGCTCGACGGGTTCGGTGGGACGCTTCTTGAGGATGAGTGACTCGCACCATCCGGGCGGCGGGGGGGGGGGGCGGGCGGGAGCCGGCCCGCCCGAGGTCAAGAGACCC
>NZ_JBEOVN010000364.1:0-3305 GCF_040295565.1 Streptomyces sp. NPDC002785
CCCGCGTACTGGATGTACTCGGGTGATGCGACAACGCGGCGAGGCGCCGTGCCGGGCGTCGCGAGCCGGTGAACCTTTCCGCTCACAGCACTAGCGTGACTGCCATGGACATCACCATTCACACGAGCGTCCTCCCGCACGACGACCCGGAGGCGTCCCTGACCTTCTACCGCGACACCCTCGGCTTCGAGGTCCGCAACGACGTCGGAAACGGCAAGATGCGCTGGATCACGGTCGGCCCCGCCGACCAGCCCGGCACATCCATCCTCCTGGCGCCGCCGGCCGCCGACCCCGGGGTCACCGACGACGAGCGCCGCACCATCGTCGAGATGATGGCCAAGGGCACCTACGGCTGGATCCTGCTGGCCACCAAAGACCTCGACGGCACCTTCGAGCGGCTGCAGGCCGGCGACGCCGAGGTCGTCCAGGAGCCGACCGAGCAGCCGTACGGGATTCGCGACTGCGCGTTCCGCGACCCCGCGGGCAACCAGATCCGCATCCAGGAGCTGCGCTGAGCCGTCCGGCAACCGCAGGCCGACCGACAGCTGGGACGACATCGGTCTCAGGTGCGTCTTCACGAGGGTCCTCGGTGCTCCGACGCCTCGTCATCGAGTTCGCGCCGCAGGCGACCGCGGGGCTGCGGGTCGGCGGCGTCGGTGGCCGCCTGCACGTTGCCGGGCGTGGTCGGCGCGCTGGTGCCCGTCCGGTGTTCGGTCGCCGTCTGCGCCGGATGTCGGCCGGGCGGCTGTTGCGCGCCGACAACGGCGGCAGCTGCCGCTCCGGCCTGTGACGGTGGTCATCGTGGTCGGCTGAGGGCTCGCGCTGCCGCCGTTCGGGTTCGACGTGCCGACGGCCTGGGACCGGCGGCCCCGGACCGCCCGATCGGCCCGGCCGAGGCCGTTCCCGCTACACCGCACGAGTGCCGTTCTGTCCACTGCGACCCGGGCGCCGGAGTGATCTGTGACCGTAATCACCGCTCAGGTGTGATCTGCGATTTAGGGTCCTGCGGAGCGCGGGGATAACCTGCGAGATGGACATGCCGCGTACCCCGGGTCACCGTGTGCGCCTTCCTAGTGACAGAGCAGTCACGTTGCCCCTCGCGGCACGCCCACGCAGAAAACGAACCGCGAGACCATTGATTAAGGGACGGACGCGCGTGGACCTGTTCGAGTACCAGGCGAGGGACCTCTTCGCCAAGCACGGTGTACCGGTGCTGGCCGGTGAAGTCATCGACACGCCTGAGGCAGCCCGCGAGGCGACCGAGCGGCTGGGCGGCAAGTCTGTCGTCAAGGCGCAGGTGAAGGTCGGCGGCCGCGGCAAGGCCGGCGGCGTCAAGCTGGCCGCCACCCCCGACGAGGCGGTCGCCCGCGCGACCGACATTCTCGGCATGGACATCAAGGGCCACACGGTCCACAAGGTGATGATCGCCGAGACCGCGCCGGAGATTCTTGAGGAGTACTACGTCTCGTACCTCCTCGACCGCACCAACCGCACCTTCCTGGCCATGGCCTCGGTGCAGGGCGGCATGGACATCGAGGAGGTCGCGGAGAAGACCCCCGAGGCCCTCGCGAAGGTCCCGGTCGACTCCAACACCGGTGTCACGATCGAGAAGGCCCGCGAGATCGTCGCCCAGGCGAAGTTCCCGGCCGAGGTGGCCGAGAAGGTCGCCGAGGTCATGGTGACGCTGTGGGACACCTTCGTCGCCGAGGACGCGCTCCTCGTCGAGGTCAACCCGCTCGCCAAGGTCGCCTCCGGCGACGTCCTGGCGCTGGACGGCAAGGTGTCTCTCGACGAGAACGCCGACTTCCGTCAGCCCGAGCACGAGGCGCTCGAGGACAAGGCCGCAGCCAACCCGCTCGAGGCTGCCGCCAAGGCCAAGAACCTCAACTACGTCAAGCTCGACGGCGAGGTCGGCATCATCGGTAACGGTGCCGGTCTGGTCATGTCGACGCTGGACGTCGTCGCGTACGCCGGTGAGAACCACGGCAACGTGAAGCCCGCCAACTTCCTCGACATCGGTGGCGGTGCCTCCGCCGAGGTCATGGCGAACGGCCTGGAGATCATCCTCGGCGACCCGGACGTCAAGTCCGTCTTCGTCAACGTCTTCGGTGGCATCACCGCGTGCGACGAGGTCGCCAACGGCATCGTCCAGGCTCTTGCGCTGCTCAAGAGCAAGGGCGAAGAGGTCACCAAGCCGCTGGTCGTGCGCCTCGACGGCAACAACGCGGAGCTGGGTCGCCAGATCCTTTCCGACGCCAACCACCCGCTCGTTCAGCGCGTGGACACCATGGACGGCGCGGCCGACAAGGCCGCCGAGCTCGCCGCGGCTGCGAAGTAAGGGACGAGGGACTCCAACACCATGGCTATCTTCCTCACCAAGGACAGCAAGGTCATCGTCCAGGGGATGACCGGTGCCACCGGCATGAAGCACACCAAGCTCATGCTCGCTGACGGCACCAACATCGTCGGCGGCGTGAACCCGCGCAAGGCCGGCACCTCCGTCGACTTCGACGGCAACGAGGTCCCCGTGTTCGGGACCGTCGCCGAGGCGATGGAGAAGACCGGCGCGAACGTGTCGGTTCTCTTCGTGCCGCCGGCCTTCGCCAAGGCCGCCGTCGTCGAGGCGATCGACGCCGAGATCCCGCTCGCCGTCGTGATCACCGAGGGCATTGCCGTCCACGACTCCGCCGCCTTCTGGGCGTACGCGGGCTCGAAGGGCAACAAGACCCGGATCATCGGCCCGAACTGCCCCGGCCTGATCACCCCCGGTCAGTCCAACGCCGGCATCATCCCGGGCGACATCACCAAGCCCGGCCGCATCGGTCTCGTGTCCAAGTCCGGCACGCTGACCTACCAGATGATGTACGAGCTCCGTGACATCGGCTTCTCGTCCGCCGTCGGCATCGGTGGCGACCCGGTCATCGGTACGACGCACATCGACGCCCTCGCGGCGTTCGAGGCCGACCCCGAGACCGACCTGATCGTCATGATCGGTGAGATCGGCGGCGACGCCGAGGAGCGTGCGGCCGACTTCATCGCGAAGAACGTCACCAAGCCGGTCGTCGGTTACGTCGCGGGCTTCACCGCCCCCGAGGGCAAGACCATGGGCCACGCCGGCGCCATCGTCTCCGGCTCCTCCGGCACCGCGCAGGCGAAGAAGGAGGCCCTCGAGGCCGCCGGCGTCAAGGTCGGCAAGACGCCGACCGAGACTGCCAAGCTGGCGCGCGAGATCCTCGGCGCCTGATCGCTTCACCGCGTCGGAGCAGCACCGCAGTATCGCGTCACCGCACAGACGGCGCGGGCCC
>NZ_JBEOVN010000365.1:0-3246 GCF_040295565.1 Streptomyces sp. NPDC002785
GGGAGAGCTCTATCTCGCCGGGGAGCAGCTGGCCCGTGGATATCTGGGGCGTCCGGCGCTGACCGCGGAGCGGTTCACGGCCTGTCCGTACGGTGGTCCGGGTGACCGGATGTACCGCACCGGCGACCTGGTGCGGTCCTCCGAGGACGGGACACTGGAGTATCTGGGGCGCGCCGACGACCAGGTGAAGCTGCGGGGCTTCCGGATCGAGCTCGGAGAGATCGAGGCCGCGCTCACGGCCTGTGAGGGGGTCGGCCGGTCCGTCGTCCTGGTCCGTGAGGACCGGCCCGGTGACAAGCGGCTCGTCGCCTACACCGTCCCCCACGACGTCCAGGGCCCGCCCATCGATCCCAGGGCGCTGCGCGAGCAACTGGCCGCCACGCTCCCCGAGTACATGGTGCCGTCGTCGTTCGTCGTTCTCGACGAACTCCCGCTCACCGCCAACGGCAAGCTCGACCGCAAGGCGCTGCCCGCGCCCGAGGAGACGGCCGGCGGCTCCGGCCGCGCCCCGCGTACACCGCAGGAGGAGATCCTCTGCGGCCTGTTCGCCGAGATCCTCGGCCGCCCGGCCGTCGGCGTGGACGACAGCTTCTTCGACCTCGGCGGCCACTCGCTCCAGGCCACCCGCCTGGTCAGCCGCGTGCGGTCCGCGTTCGACGCCGAACTGCCGCTGCGCAGCCTCTTCGAGTCGGCGACCCCGGCCGGGCTCGCCGCCCTCCTCCAGCGGTCCGCGGACGGCCGGCCTGCCCTGGAGCCCCGGCCGCGGCCGGCCGAGATCCCGCTCTCCTTCGCCCAGCGGCGCCTGTGGTTCCTCGGCCGCTTCGACAACACCGGTGCCGGCTACAACATCCCGCTCGTGCTGCAGCTCGACGGCGAACTGGACCAGCGCGCCCTGAGTGACGCCCTGGCCGACGTCACCGCCCGGCACGAGAGCCTGCGCACCGTCTTCGCCGAGACCGACGGCCGCCCCCACCAGGTCGTCCTCGCCCCGGCCCCGGCCGCTCCGCTCCTTCCCGTCGCCGCCACCGACGACGACCTCGACGACCGGCTCGCCGAGGCCGCATCCCTTCCGTTCGACCTGTCGGCCGAGACCCCGCTGCGGACCACTCTCTTCACCCTCGGCACGCGGCGGCACGTCCTGCTGCTTCTGCTGCACCACATCGCGGGCGACGGCTGGTCGCTCGCACCGCTCGCCCGCGACCTGTCGGCCGCCTACGCCGCCCGCCGGGCCGGCGCGGCCCCCGCGTGGGAGCCGCTGCCGGTTCAGTACGCCGACTACAGCCTCTGGCAGCACGAACTCTTCGGCAGCGAGGACGACGAGGACAGCGTCGGCGCGCGTCAGGTCGCCCACTGGAAGCAGGTCCTGGCCGGCCTGCCGGAGGAGCTGGCGCTGCCCACGGACCGTCCGCGCCCCCCGCAGGCAAGCCTGCAGGGCGACGTCGTCGCCTTCTCGCTCACCCCGAAGCTGCACCGCAAGCTCGTCCAGCTGTCCCGCGACAGCCGCTGCAGCCTCTTCATGGTTCTCCAGGCGGGCCTCGCGGCCCTGCTCGACCGGCTCGGCTGCGGCAAGGACATACCCATCGGCACCGCCGTCGCGGGCCGCACGGACGAAGCCCTCGACGACCTCGTCGGCTTCTTCGTCAACAACCTGGTGCTGCGCACCGACACCTCCGGCGACCCTTCCTTCCGTGAGCTGCTGGGCCGGGTCCGCGAGACGGACCTCACCGCCTACGCCCACCAGGACGTCTCCTTCGACCGGCTCGTGGAGGTCCTCAACCCGGGGCGTTCCCTCGCCCGGCACCCGCTGTTCCAGGTGATGCTCACGCTGCAGAACACCGAACGGGCCACCCTGGAGCTTCCCGGCCTGAGCGTCGAACCCCGCGCGGTACAGACCAGCTCGGCCCGTTTCGACCTCGCGCTGGAGCTGGGTGAGAAGCGCGGCGCCGACGGCAGCCACGACGGGCTCGACGGCATCATCGAGTACAGCACCGACCTGTTCGACCGGACCACTGTCGAGAAGTTCACCTCCCGCTTCGTCCGGCTGCTGGAGGCCGTGGCCGCGGACGCGGACCGCACCATCGGCCGGATCGACCTCCTCGGCCCCGTCGAGCGGCACGAACTCCTCGTACGCCGCAACGACACCGGTCACGAGGTGCCCGACACCACCCTGAACGGTCTCCTGGCCGGGCAGGCGGCCCGCACCCCGGACACGCCGGCCCTCGTCTTCGAGGACACCACCCTCACCTACACCGAACTGGATGCCCGCGCCAACCGCCTGGCCCGCCGCCTCGTCGCCGAGGGCGTCGGACCGGAGCGGACCGTGGCCGTGGCGGTGCCGCGCTCCCCTGAGCTCGTCGTCGCGCTGCTCGCCGTCCTCAGGGCCGGCGCCGCCTACCTGCCCGTCGACCCGGACTATCCGGCCGACCGCATCAGCCATCTGCTCACCGAGGCAAGGCCTGCCCTGCTGCTCACGGTCGCGGCGGCCGGACTCCCGGAGTGTCCGGACCTCCGCATCCCCCGCCTGGCACTGGACGACGCGGAGCTGATCGCCGGGCTTCAGGCGCTCGACGCCTCACCGCTGCCGGACACCGCCCGTCCCGACAACCCGGCGTACGTCATCTACACTTCCGGTTCCACCGGCCGCCCCAAGGGTGTGCCCGTGCCGCACCGCGGCATCGTCAACCGGCTGCTGTGGATGCAGGACCGGTACGGCCTGCGCGCCGACGACCGGGTACTCCAGAAGACGCCGTCCGGCTTCGACGTGTCGGTGTGGGAGTTCTTCTGGCCGCTGATCACCGGCGCCACCCTGGTTCTGGCCCGTCCCGAGGGGCACCGGGACCCGGTCTACCTGGCCGGACTGATCCGCGCCGAACGTGTCACCACGCTGCACTTCGTGCCGTCCATGCTCCAGGCCTTCCTCGCCGAGCCGGCCGCGGCCGGGTGCGGGGAGTCCCTTCGCCGGGTGATCTGCAGCGGCGAGGCCCTCACCGGCGACCAGCGCTCCCGCTTCTTCGAGCTGTTCGACGCCGAGCTGCACAACCTCTACGGCCCGACCGAGGCATCCGTCGACGTCACCCACTGGACCTGCGAGCCCTCCGAAGGGGCACGCGCCGTCCCGATCGGCCATCCGGTGTGGAACACCCGGGTGTATGTGCTGGATTCGGCGTTGCGGCCGGTGGCTCCGGGTGTGGTGGGAGAGCTCTATCTCGCCGGGGAGCAGCTGGCCCGTGGATATCTGGGGCGTCC
>NZ_JBEOVN010000366.1:0-3228 GCF_040295565.1 Streptomyces sp. NPDC002785
GCCCGGCCGGGCATCCGCAGCCGGTCTGCGTTCTACAGGTACTGCCCGGTATTCGCCACCGTGTCGATGGAGCGACCGGTATCCGCGCCCTGCTTTCCGGTGACGAGCGTGCGGATGAAGACGATCCGCTCGCCCTTCTTGCCGGAGATGCGGGCCCAGTCGTCCGGATTCGTGGTGTTCGGCAGGTCCTCGTTCTCCTTGAACTCGTCCACGCATGCCTGGAGGAGATGGGAGACGCGAAGGCCCTTCTGTCCCTGGTCGAGGAAGGCCTTGATGGCCATCTTCTTGGCCCGGTCGACGATGTTCTGGATCATCGCGCCGGAGTTGAAGTCCTTGAAGTAGAGGACTTCCTTGTCGCCGTTGGCGTACGTGACCTCGAGGAAGCGGTTCTCCTCGGACTCGGTGTACATCCGCTCGACGACCGACTGGATCATGGCGTGCGCAGCGGATTCCTTGGAGCCGGTGTGCTCCGCGAGGTCGTCCGCGTGCAGGGGCAGCGAAGGCGTGAGGTACTTGGCGAAGATGTCCTTCGCGGCCTCTGCGTCCGGGCGCTCGATCTTGATCTTCACATCGAGGCGGCCGGGGCGCAGGATCGCGGGGTCGATCATGTCCTCGCGGTTGGAGGCGCCGATGACGATGACGTTCTCCAGGCCCTCGACGCCGTCGATCTCGGCGAGCAGCTGGGGGACGATGGTGTTCTCCACGTCCGAGCTGACGCCGGATCCCCGGGTACGGAAGAGGGACTCCATCTCGTCGAAGAAGACGATGACGGGCGTGCCCTCGCTCGCCTTCTCACGGGCACGCTGGAAGACCAGGCGGATGTGCCGCTCGGTCTCGCCGACGTACTTGTTGAGGAGTTCCGGGCCCTTGATGTTGAGGAAGTAGCTCTTGCCCGCAGGCTGGCCGGTGACTTCGGCGACCTTCTTGGCAAGGGAGTTGGCCACTGCCTTGGCAATGAGTGTCTTGCCGCAGCCGGGCGGGCCGTAGAGCAGGATGCCCTTCGGCGGCCGCAGTTCGTGTTCCTTGAAGAGGTCGGGGTGGAGATAGGGGAGCTCGACCGCGTCCCGGATCAGCTCGATCTGGTCGCCCAGACCGCCGATCTTGTTGTAGTCGATGTCCGGTACTTCTTCGAGGACGAGCTCTTCGACCTCGCTCTTGGGGACCACTTCGTAGACATAGCCGGACCTGGGTTCGAGCAGCAGGGCGTCGCCCGGGCGGATGGTGATGTCCAGCAGCGGCTCGGCGAGCCGTACCACCCGTTCCTCGTCCGTGTGGCCGATGACCAGGGCCCGCTCGCCGTCCTCAAGGACTTCCTTGAGGGTGACGATGTCCCCGGCCCGCTCGTATTCCATGGCGTCGACCACGTTGAGCGCTTCATTGAGCATGACTTCCTGGCCGCGCCGGAGGTCGTCGAGCTCGACGCTGGGGCTGACATTCACCCGGAGCTTTCGGCCCCCGGTAAAGATGTCGCAAGTGCCGTCCTCGTTGCCCTGCAAAAACACACCGAAACCGGCCGGCGGCTGTGCGAGCCGGTCGACTTCTTCCTTGAGGGCCACGATCTGGTCGCGGGCCTCGCGGAGTGTGTTGGCGAGCCGCTCATTCTGCGCGGACACGCCTGCAAGGTTGGTCTGCAACTCGACGATCCGCTCTTCGAGGATCCTCGTATGGCGCGGAGAGTCGGCGAGCTTACGTCGCAGGACGGCGATTTCCTGCTCGAGATAGGCGACCTGGCCGGCTGGGTCTTCGGACCCCCGCCCGGGCCGGATGCCGCGGTTGATGTCGTCGTCGTGGGCTGCCACGGTCCTCACCTCCTCCAAGGGGAGCTGGACGCTTCCTGACCCTACCTGGGTGGGTGATGATTGAAACCCTTAGATCACAAAGACTGCGGGGCGTGTCCGATCTTCACCCTTGCGTTCCCCCTCGTGTCAGGGGAATACCCACCGTTCAACATCGGAAAGCGGCCGGTTGTATCGTCGAACCGTTCAACACCCGTCAGGGCTGGCTAATTTTGGTCCGGATACGCAGGAAACGGCAGGAGAAATGACCGTGCAGCAGGACGCTCCCACCGGCAGCGAAACTCAGGACCTGGAGGTCTGGATCGACCAGGACCTCTGCACGGGAGACGGTATCTGCGTGCAGTACGCACCCGAGGTGTTCGAGCTGGACATCGACGGCCTGGCGTATGTGAAGAGCAGCGACGACGAGCTGCTGCAGGACAAGGGCGCGACGACGCCCGTACCGCTGCCGCTTCTTCAAGATGTGGTCGATTCGGCCAACGAGTGCCCGGGCGACTGCATCCATGTACGTCGCGTTTCGGACAGCGTCGAGGTGTACGGTCCTGAGGCCGCCTGATACGGCGGTTCGCGCGGGCGACCACGCGCAGTGACGGCTCAGGCGCTGCTCGGGGCGGCCCGGGTGGCACGGACGAATGCGCCGCCCTGCCACTGCCAGGTGACCTCTTCCTGCTGGTCGGGACAGCAGCGCGGTACTGCGGCCGAGGAGTAGCCGAGCAGGGTGGCGGAGATGATTCCGTCACGCACCGCGAAATCGCCGACGCTCATCTTCTCAGCGGGGTCCACCAGGGTCGCCACGACCCGGGGTGTGGCCCCGCTTCCTTGTGTGAGGACGTAGACACCACTGGGCGGGGTGCCGGATCCGGCTGCGCAGTGGACCACGGCGACCGTCTCGGGGCGGCCATCGCCGTCGAGGTCGCCGGGTGCCTGTTTGGCCACGGTGTTCTCCAGCCCGCCGCATTCCAGAGGGAAGGTCACCCGCTCCGGATCGGGTGCGGCGACGGGCATGGTGCCGCGCTGCGCGGTGGTGCGGTGGGGTGGCGAGGGGGCGGGCGTGCGGTCCGGCTGGAGCATGCCGGCGGTTGCGAAAACGGCGGCCATGGCTGTCGCGGTGGCTAGCCAGTGCAGCGGCTTGGTGTCGGTGTGCGCGAGGTCCGGGAGCTCGGAGGTCTGCACGCGGGATGTCTCCTGTGGTTCAAGGATGCCTGTGTGGGCGGTGCCGCCTGTGGGACGTCCGCGGTGGCGTGGGGGTGGCCAGCATCGTGCCACACCTCACAGAGCAGGGGAACGGTGGGGTCGGCAGGGATGCGCTTGCGTAGCAGCAACGAAAAGGCGCCGCCGCCGAGTTCCCGGGTCGGTCCGCGACGGCGAGCGAGATCGGGCGCATCCCGGCCTTCTGCAGCCTGCGCTGCAGCCAGATCGGGGAGCGTGCCTC
>NZ_JBEOVN010000367.1:0-3179 GCF_040295565.1 Streptomyces sp. NPDC002785
TCCGAGATCTTCACGACGGCCGAGGACAACCAGCCGTCCGTGCAGATCCAGGTCTACCAGGGCGAGCGCGAGATCGCGGCGTACAACAAGAAGCTCGGAATGTTCGAGCTGACCGGCCTGCCGCCGGCCCCGCGTGGTGTCCCGCAGATCGAGGTCGCCTTCGACATCGACGCGAACGGCATCATGCACGTCGCCGCCAAGGACCTCGGCACCGGCAAGGAGCAGAAGATGACCGTCACCGGCGGCTCCTCGCTGCCGAAGGGCGACATCGACCGCATGGTGCGCGAGGCCGAGCAGCACGCGGAGGAGGACCGGCAACGCAAGGAGGCCGCCGAAACCCGCAATCAGGCAGAGACCCTCGTCTACCAGACCGAGAAGTTGCTGCAGGACAACGCGGACAAGATCCCCGGTGATGTGAAGACGGAGGTGGAGACCGCGCTCGCCGAGCTGAAGGAGAAGCTCAAGGGCGAGGACACCGCCGAGATCCGTACCGCCACCGAGAAGGCAAGTGCGGCCGCGCAGCGGATCGGCACCGCCCTGTATGCGCAGGCTCAGGGCCAAGTCGCTGAAGGTGGCACGGCCGGCGGCACAACCGGTGGCCGGGGCACCGGCGAGGAGGACGTCGTCGATGCGGAGATCGTCGATGACGAGCAACAGGGAGGCACCGGATGAGCAAAGAGCTGCACCCCAAGGATCAGGGTGAGCGGGCCCCCGTGGTGGTGCGCGACCTGCGCAGGAACGACCCGGTCACGCTCCGGGCCCGACGACGCCAGGATGCGAAAGGGCCGGTCGGGTCCGGTCCGGCCGGCGTCAGTGAGGCACGCTCGGAATCCAGCCGGGCCGATCCGGCGGATGCCACGCGGCTGCGTGAGCGGATCGCGGAGCTGACCGAGGATCTGCAGCGGGTGAAGGCCGAGTACGACAACTACCGTAAGCGGGTGCGCCGCGACCGCCTGGCCATACGGGAGATCGCGGTGGTCAATGTCCTCACCGGCCTGCTTCCGGTCCTGGACGCCGTGGACGACGCGCGTCGGCAGGACGACGGCAACGGCGCCGTGGAGGTCATCTCCGGCGTACTCCAGGAGCGGCTGGCGGCGCTGGGGCTGCGGACCGTCGGTGCAGCGGGTGAGCCCTTCGACCCCGACATGCATGAGGCATGCACCTACCACGCCTCGGGCGCGGCCCAGGAAGCCGTATGCACCGCGGTCCTGCGGCACGGTTACCGGGTCGGCGACCACCTCCTGCGCCCGGCCCAGGTAGCGGTGGCAGGCCCCGCCCCTGCCGCATAGCCCTGCTTGAGCAATTCCCACAACCACCGGAGTTCCAGCAGCGACCAGCTCGCCGTAGGAGCGCTGTCGAGGGGTGACGAGGATGAGGCGGCCGTCGGCCGCGACCCACCCATCGGGCACGCGGCGGCCGGTCGCGGAATCCAAGCCCCCTTCGCGCCCGGAGGAGTTCGTCGGCAGGCATCTGTCGAGCCGATCGATCGTCCGTGGGTTCGTGCCTGCCAACTCCGGGATCACCGAGGCAATCGCGGTGAGCTCCTGTGACATACGCGTGACAGCCGAAGATGGTGTGATGTGCCGGGCCGCATCATGGGAGACGATCTCCTTCGGTCCTTCCTCGGAAAGGTTCTCCATGTCTGATCGCGCCTACGTAAACCGTGGGTCTCTGTTCGCGGTGAGCGACCTTCACGTCGCGATGGCGGACAATCGCCCCATCATCGAGTCCTTGCGGCCGGATTCGGACGAGGACTGGCTCATCGTCGCCGGTGATGTCGCGGAGCGGGTCGAGGACGTGGAGTGGGCGCTGCGGCTGCTCGCGGACCGGTACGCCCGGGTGATCTGGACCCCCGGTAACCATGAGCTGTGGACGACCAAGGACGACGCGGTCCAGTTGAGGGGCCGGGAACGGTACGAGCATCTGGTCGAGCTGTGCCGGAGCCTCGGGGTGTCCACTCCGGAGGACCCCTATCCGCTGTGGCCCGGTCCCGAAGGTCCGGTGGCCGTCGCGCCCGTGTTCGTGCTGTACGACTACAGCTTCCGGGCGCCGGGCACGACGACCAAGGAGGAGTCCCTGGCGTACGCGCACGAGACGGGGGTGGTGTGCACCGACGAGTTCTTGCTGCACCCCGACCCGTACCCGAGCCGTGACGCCTGGTGCCGGGCGCGGGTGGCGGAGACCGAGCGGCGTCTCGTGGCGCACGATCCGGAGACACCGCTGGTTATCGCCGGTCACTGGCCCCTGGTCCGCGAACCGATGGCCGTCCTGACGTATCCCGAGTTCGCCCAGTGGTGCGGCACGGAACTCACCGCCGACTGGCACCGGCGCTTCAATGTGGCGGCCATGGTCTACGGCCATCTGCACATCCCCCGTACGACCTGGTACGACGGGGTGCGCTTCGAGGAGGTCTCCATCGGTTATCCCAGGGAATGGCGCAAGCGGGGCCACCCCAAGGGGCTCCTGCGGCGGATCCTCCCGTACGACGACGGCGTCACCGGGCCGGCGCCGGTCAGCGATGGCTCAGCACGTTGATCACCCGGCCGTTGGGGTCGCGCACGAAGAAGCGGCGAACGCCCCATTCCTCGTCCTGCAACGGGTACACAATCTCCGCGCCGCTCTCCTGTATGGCGGCGTAGGCCGCGTCCACGTCCTCCACCTCCATGCTCATGTCCGGTGTGACCGGGGCGGTTGCGTCAGCCTTCATGACGCTGATCTGGGCAGAGGGGTGGGAGGGCGAGGCCAGCGTCATGATCCAGCCGTGGTTCATGATCTCCTGGAGGCCCAGCAAGCCGTAGAACTCCGCGTTCCGCTTCATCGCCGCGGTGGTGGCGGCGTTGACGTCGACGCCGGCGTCCGATTCGGCCCCGGGGCCCATGATGGTCCGAATGTTGGGGACGATCCTGCGGACGGACATCGGCAACTCCTGTCTCGGGACTGACGCTGTGCCACCGGGCCCGGCGCGGATCGGATGACCGGTGGCCGTCCCGGTTTCGTCATCCGCCACATCGTGCGCCACCGCATGGGCTGCCGCCGCCCGCACGGCGTACGGACCCCCTCGGCGAAGCCGCCCCCCTTGCCGGTCGGTCTAAGACCGACCGGCACATGGGGGGCGGCGTCGCGGGGCTGGGTACGCACATCTGCCGCGTTGTCGTCAATCACCATGGCTCCGCCATGCC
>NZ_JBEOVN010000368.1:0-3174 GCF_040295565.1 Streptomyces sp. NPDC002785
CCCCGGAGTTGATCCGGTGCGCGGCGCGGTGTCGTGCCGGTTTCCCGTCCGGTCAGCCGTTCACGGCGTACGCGACGAAGCCGGTCCAGGCGGCGGGGGAGAGGGCCAGCTGGGGGCCCTCCTCGACCTTGGAGTCCCGGACGTGGACGGTGGTGGGGCAGGTGGCTACTTCTACGCAGTCGTCTCCGGAACCGCTGCTGTAGGTGGACTTGTGCCAGGACAGGGCTACCTCCACGCAGTCGTCGCCGGAACCGCCGCTGTAGCTGCTCTTGAACCAGGCCAGGTCTGTCGTGCTCATACCGCTCCTCGCATCTGCTGCAACAGGCTCGCGGAGTATTCGAGGGAGTGAGCCTGTGAACGCATCCTGGCATACCGCATCTGGAGCGTGCTGACCACTGCTGGATCGGCGTGGAAGTGACCACTCTCTTGACCCTCGCCGTAACCGAACCACTTGTGGTCGGGCGTCTCCAGCAGCCGCATAGGGCCGTCCAGCCCGGCGTGACTCTCCCGAACCTGCGGCATGATCTGGACCTCGATGTTCCGGAGCTGGACCAGCCGGAGAACGTGATCGATGAGGTTCCTTGTGACCTCTGCACCGCCCGTTCGCCGCAGGAACAGGTGCTCTTCGAGGATGAAGCTGTACGCGGTGTTGGGCCGTTCCGTCAGCAGGCGTTGTCGGTCGAGTCGAGCCGTGAGTTGTGCCTCGATCTGCTCGTCTCCGAGCGGCGGAAGCTGATTCACGAACAGTGTTCGCGCGTATGCCTCCGTCTGTAACAGCCCTGGAATCAAGCGGCATTCGTACGTGTACAGACTCAGCGCCTCCGCCTCCAGCTGCGCCCACTGCCGGAACCAACTGGCCAACCCCGGCCGCGGTGACAGATGCTTCGCCGCAGCTTTGATGACCCCGAACGCGTCCAGCACATCCTCCGCCCGCTCCACGAAAGCGAGTGGCGGAAACCGTCTCCCTTGCTCGATCGAGGCGACCGTCGGCACCGAGTACCGCACCTTCGGCGCGAACTGCTCCTGCGTCAGCAGTGCCCGCTTGCGGAAGACCTTGACGACCTCCCCGAACGCCTTCAGGCTGTCCGAGGGCTCTGGCTCCCCGTTCGCGCCCGTCGCTCCACCCGTTCCGCCGACGCCGTCCGTCATGTCCGGCCACCTCCCGTGCCCTGTGCCTGCCCCGGTTCGCAACTCACCCATGGTCACGGACCGTTACGCGTACCGTCCACACTCCGCACCCGTACGCTGACTCAGCGTACGAGTTGCTGAGCTGGTCCGATGGGCGTTCCGGCCATCACGGTGGGCGCATGGAAGCACTCTCCACCCCTCAACCGCCGGTCACCGTAAGTGTGTTCGCGCAACGCTTCAGCTCGACGCCGCGAGGAGCGAGGCTTGCCCGTCATCTGGCACTGCACGTGCTGCACGACTGGGGCATCCCGTACCGCAGTGACGCATCGGAGGAGGCGGCGTTGATCGTTGCCGAGCTGGCCACGAACGCGACAACGCACGGCCGGGTGCCGGGCCGCGACTTCGAGTTGCGGCTCACCCACGCGCCGGGCGATACGGACGCGCTCGGCGTCCTGCGGATCGAGGTCAGCGATACGCGGGGCGAGCGGCGCCCACCGGGGCCGGGGGAGCTTGTGCCGCCGCCGCCCGGTTCCGACTGCGGGCACGGGCTGATCCTGGTGGAGGCGCTGGCCGACCGGTGGGCGGTGCTGGACCGCGTAGCGCCGGGGAAGACGGTCCGCGCCGAACTGGACCTGCTGTACTGATCGCGGTGACCGCCGCCACCAGCCCGTTCTGCTTGTCGTGGCGATCGAAAATGGGGCACGCTGGGCACATGACCGCCGAGCCTGCCGACTACAGCCGAGGCATCGACCCCGAACGTGCTCTGAAGTACGCCGTCCGGAACATCCGGGGCGATCGTGCCCAGATCGTCGAAGGGATCATCGAGCCCGTGTCGCCCACCTGGGACCACGAGGCCACGGCCGAGGCGATCCGTGACCAGATCAAGCCGCGCGCCCGCGAACTGGGGTGCGTCACCGGCTCGGGGGACCTGGATCTGCCCGGTTCGTCGAACTGGTACGCACCGGACATCGCTGTCGTACCGGCCGCGGACGCGAAGGGCGCGGGTGCGTTGCTGCCCGATCAGACGTTGCTCGTGGTCGAGGCGACCAGTGAGTCCAACGCGGAGACGGACCGGGTGGTGAAGCGACGACGGTATGCCGAGTACGGGGCGCCGCTGTATCTGCTGGTCGACCGGGTGGAACGGAGCGTCACTCTGTTTGCCGAGCCAGGAGGGCTGGGGTACACGCGGGTGGACGGGCCGCGCCCGTTCGGGGCCGTGCCGCGTCTTCCGGGACCGTTCGATCTGGACCTGGACACGAGCGAGTTGTGAGTGCGGAGGTGGAGCGGCTCTGTCCCAGGAATGCGGGACCGGTGATCGATCCGGGAATTCCGTAGCCGCCGAAACTGCTGGAAAGGGGTGCGATGCCCGCCCTGACAAGTGCTGAGGCACGGGAGAGATTCGCCGCGGCGCGCATCGCCCGCCTTGCGACGGCCGACATGGCTGCCCGCCCGCACCTGGTGCCGGTGGTGTTCGCCCTGGACGGCGATGCGGTGGTGCTGGCCGTGGACCACAAGCCGAAGCGGACGACGCGGCTGAAACGCCTGGCCAACATCGCCGCCAACCCGTCGGTCTGCCTGCTGGCCGACCACTACGAGGACGACTGGGACCGCCTGTGGTGGGTCAGGGCCGATGGCGAAGCCCGTGTGCTCCCGCCGCCGGACCGGTCGGCCGAGGCGGCCCGCTGCATCAGCCTGCTCACGGCGAAGTACCCGCAGTACGCCGACCGGCCCCCCGACGGACCGGTGGTCGAGGTCGCGGTCCTGCGCTGGAGCGGCTGGCGTGCTTCGTGACAGTACGTCGGCAGACAGCCACCTCCGCCGGCTCGTTGTCGTGTCGCACCGTCGACGACCTGGGCAGGCCGCATCAGGCGGAGTCGCTGCTCCGCGCCAGCCACAGCCCGGCCCCGGAGCCGACCACGACGACCGCGCCGGCCACCCGGGCCACCGAAGCGCTGAGAGCCTGTCGGGTGGCTGATCATGCGTGATGCGTGACGGTCGTGATCTGCCTTCCGGGCATGGCGACGGCCCCGGAATGATCACGTGGTG
>NZ_JBEOVN010000369.1:0-3140 GCF_040295565.1 Streptomyces sp. NPDC002785
TCGATGAGCTGATGAATGGTCGCGGTGTCCGGATACGGACCAGTGACACCGTTCCACTCGACCAGCACCTCCCGCCGCTCCCCCACCGTGAGCATATTGAGATCGCCGATGCGTGCGCCGGGCGAGTCCACTACGGAGGTCAGCAGGCTCTCGAGGTGGCCGGCCATGCGCTCGATCGTCTTCGCGTTGAACCTGCTCCGGTCGTAGACGAAGCGGAACTCCAGGGCTCGGCCCGCCGATACGACGAGGGTCAGCGGGTACCCGGTGCGCTCCACACAGTTGACCAGGCGCCGGGTCAGCCCCTCGGGGAAGTCCGACGGCTTCTGCACCACCGGGTAGTTCTCGAAGACGAGGATCGACCGGAACAGTGGCTCGCCGCGCGGGATCCTGCTGTGCTTCTGCACGTCGACGAGGTGACAGTACTCCCACTGCCGCATCTCCAGTTGTTCGTCCTGGAGATCCCTCAGCCACTCGGAGACGACCAGGTCGCCCGTGAGCCGGCCGCGCACCGGCAGCGTGTTGATGAACAGGCCCATCATCGACTCGACGCCGGGCAGATCGATCGACCGGCCCGAGATGGTGGAGCCGAACAACACCTCGTCCTGGCGGCTGTACCGTGAGAGCAGGACCGACCACAGGCCCTGCACCAGTGTGTTCATCGTGACGCGCTGGGACTTGGCGTAGTCCCGGGCCCGCGCGAACAGCTCTGCGGAGGCGCACACCTCGAACTCGCCGACTCCTGTGTCACCGGTGTCCCGGTCGATGTGCAGGGCGGTGGGCTCAGTGACGCCCGACAGGTAGTCGGTCCAGAACGCCGCGGAGCCGTCGTCCTGCCGGGAGTTGAGCCACTCGATGTAGCGGCGGTAGGGGACGGTCGGCGGCAGTTCGGCGGAAGTGCCGCCGAGCAGCGCGCGGTAGAGGGCGAACAGCTCCTTCTGAAGGATCTGCACACTCCAGCCGTCGAGGAGGATGTGATGGAACGACCAGACAACGATCCGGCGCTCCTCCCCCATCCGCAGCACGGTGACCCGGACCAGCGGAGCCCGTGAGAGGTCGAACCCCCGGTCCCAGTCCTCCGCCAGGAAGGTGCTCAGCCGCTCCTCCTGACCGGAAAGGCCGCGCAGATCCCTCACTTCGAAGGGGAGGGGAGCTTGGCGCTGCACCACCTGCACCGGCTCCGACACTCCCTCCCACACGAACGCGCTGCGCAGGATCGAATGCCGGTCGACGAGCTGCTGCCAGGCGGCTCCGAACAGCGTCTCGTCGAAGGGTCCTTCGACCTCCTCCGTCATCTGCACCATGTACGGGCGCGTGTCGGAAGTGTCCTCCAGCGAGTGGTAAAGCATGCCGAACTGCAGGGGCGAGAGTCCGTAGACGTCTTCCACGTTGTGCGCACTCATATCGAGAACCTCTTCAGGATCGCGGCCATGTCGGCGTCACCGACATCGGTGAGGGGAACACCGGGGGACTCCCGGCGGGCATCGGCGGCTCCGTCGGCACTGCCGGCGATCAGCTCGCGCAAGTGGCCGACGACACCGTCGGCCAGGCGCTCGACGGTGCGCCGCTCGTGCAGCGCGGTCGAGTAGTTGATGTACAGGCCGAACGTGTCGCCTTCGACGGCGGCGGTCACGTCCAGCACGTTCCAGCGCATGCCGTCCGGGCTGATCGAGTGGCCCTTGGGCTCGTCAGGACCGGCGTACCGCCCGATGCCCGGCAGGTCCCTGGTGAACTGCCCCAGGTAGTTGAAGTTCACTTCCGGAGTGGGCTGCCGGCGCAGTACGGCGGCCACGTCCGGGGCGCCGAGATGGCGCAGGATGCCGTAGCCGACGCCCCTGTTGGGGATCCGCGCCACCTGCTCGTGGACGGAGTCGAGCGAGGCCACCGGATCGGTGGCTCCCGGCGCCAGCCGCAGCGCGACGGGGAAGACGGACGTGAACCATCCGACCGTTCGCGACAGGTCCACGTCCGGGAACAGATCCTCACGGCCGTGTCCCTCCAGACCGATCAGGATCTCGTCGTCCCCCGTCCAGTCTCGCAGGGCGTGCGCCAGTGCGGTGAGCAACGCGTCGTTGATCTGGGTGCTGAAGACCCGTGGCACGTCCCGCAGCAAGGCACGCGTCTCCTCGGGGCTGAGCGCCGCCACGACGCTGGCGGCGGATCCCAGGTCGTTGCGGCCGTCCCGGTCACGCGGCACCCGGCCGGCCGGCTTGGGCTCGGCCCAGTAGGCGTACTCGTCCCGTGCCTGAGCGGAGTCGGCGAAGCCGTTCAGTCGCTGGGCCCACGACCGGAACGACGTCGTCTTCGCCGGCAGCAGGGGCGCGAGATCGGCAGCCCGCCGCTCGTAGCAACTGCCCAGGTCCTCCAGGAGGATCCGCCAGGACACACCGTCGACCGCCAGGTGGTGTACGACGGTGAGCAACCGCTGCCCGCGCGTCGGTCCCAACTCCAGCAGGGCGGCCCGCAACAACGGGCCCTTGGCCAGGCCGAGGCTCTGCTGCGTCTCCTCCGCGATGTCCAGCGACACCGACGCCAGGGACTCGTCCGAGACTCCGGACAGGTCGTGCACGTCGAGGATGTCGGTGTCCACGGTCTCGTCCAGGTACTGCCGCCAGCCGTCGGGCCCGTCCACGCAGCGCAGGCGCAGCGCGTCGTGGTGCTCGATCAGGTCGGCCAGCGCGAGCCGCAGCACGTCGGGGGCGAGCCCGTCGGTGACGAGAAGCTCGGCCTGGTTGAAGTGGTCGAACGTCGGCAGGTCCTTCTCGAAGAACCAGTGCTGGATCGGTGTCAGCGGGACCTCGCCCGCCACGCGGCCCTGCTCCGCGTCGACCGGCGTGGTCGCAGCGGCGTGGACCGCGATCTCGGCGATCGTCTGGTTCTTGAAGATCAGCCGCGGAGTGAGGTGCACACCGAACTTCTTGGCCCGGGCGATCATCTGAATGCTGACGATCGAATCCCCGCCCAGTTCGAAGAAGTTGTCGTGGATGCCGATGGTGTCGATGCCGAGGATCTCGGACCAGATCGCGGCAAGGGTGCGCTCGGTGTCCGTCCGGGGTGCGGTGTAGGTGGTGGCGAGTTCGGGTCGGTGGTGGTCTGGCGCGGGGAGGGCCTTGGTGTCGACCTTTCCGTTGGGTGTGAGGGGC
>NZ_JBEOVN010000370.1:0-3137 GCF_040295565.1 Streptomyces sp. NPDC002785
GACGAGCCGACGGCGCAGGTGGACTGGTCGGCCGGTGCGGTGGAGTTGTTGGCGCAGGCGCGTTTGTGGCCGGAGCTGGACCGTCCGCGCCGGGCCGGTGTCTCGTCCTTCGGCGTCAGCGGCACCAACGCCCACGTGATCCTGGAGCAGGTCCCGCAAGACCTCCAGACCCCGCCGGCTCCGCAGACAGGCCCCCAGGGCCCGTCCGAGTCGTCATCGACCGCCCCCGCCCACATACCTCCCGCCCTGCCCTGGACGGTCTCGGCGAAGAGCGCCGACGCGTTGCCGGCCCAGGCCGCCCGGCTGGCCTCCTTCGTGCGCGGGCGCCCGGAGTTGAGCGAACTCGACCTCGCGCACTCCCTCGTCACCACCCGCACGACGTTCGAGCACCGCGCCGTGGTCGTCGGCGCGGGCGGCGACCGCGAGCGCTTCCTCGCCGGTCTTGACGCCCTGGCCGCAGGCGATCCGCTCCCCGAGAACGTGGCCAGGAGCGACAGGAGCACGGGCGGGCTCGCGTTCCTGTTCACCGGGCAGGGCAGCCAACGACTCGGCATGGGCCGCGAGTTGTACGAGCGGTATCCGGCGTTCCGGAGCGCCTTCGACGCGCTGTGCGTCGCCCTTGACCGCCACCTCGCCGGACACGTGGACCTCCCGCTCCGGGACGTGGTCTTCGCCCGCCCGGGTTCGCAGGCGGCCGGACACCTCGACTCCACGGTGTACGCGCAGTCCGCCCTCTTCGCGGTCGAGACGGCGCTCTACCGCCTGTACGAGTCCTGGGGTGTTCGCCCCGACGTGCTCGCCGGGCACTCCATCGGCGAGCTGACCGCCGCCCACGCGGCCGGGGTGCTCTCGCTCGAGGACGCCGCGGCCCTGGTGGCCGCGCGCGGCAGGCTGATGCAGGCCATGCCCGGCGACGGCGTGATGATCGCCGTCGACGCGGCGGAGAGCGACGTGCTGCCGTTCGTTACCGCCCGGCCCGGCGCCGTGGCGATCGCGGCGGTCAACGGCACGACATCCGTTGTCCTCTCCGGCGACGCCGGAGCGGTCACCGCCGTCGCCGACGAACTCGCCGCCCGGGGGCACAGGACCCGGCGGCTGCGGGTCAGCCACGCCTTCCACTCCCCGCACATGGACGGGATGCTCGACCGGTTCCGCGAGGTCGTGGCCGGGCTGGCCCTGCTCCCGCCGACCGTCCCGGTCGTCTCCAACCTCACCGGAGCCCTGGCCACACCCGAGCAGTTCGGCTCGCCCGACTACTGGGTCGACCACGTCCGGGGAACCGTCCGGTTCCTCGACGGAGTCCGGGTGCTGCACGACCAGAACGTGACCACGTTCCTGGAGCTGGGCCCGGGCGGTGTCCTCACCTCCCTCGCGCAGCAGGCCTCCGCAGACCGGTCCGATGCGGGCCTGTCGTTCCTCCCCTCGCTCCACCGGGAGGAGGACGAGGCCGTCGCCGTTGTGACGGCCCTCGGCCGGCTGCACGCCCGGGGCGTCCCGGTGAGCTGGACGGCTCTGTTCGACGGCTCCTCGCCCGGCCGGGTCGACGACCTTCCGACGTACGCCTTCCAGCACCAGTGCTTCTGGCTGGACGCCGACGCACGCGCCACCGACGCGGGCGGACTGGGCCAGCGGACCGTGCTGCACCCCCTGCTGAACGCCGCCGTCGAACTGCCCGACACCGATGGCCTGGTCCTCACCGGGCGGCTGCGCGCCATGACACCCGGCCTGCACGCCGTCGCGCCCGGCCTGGACGCCGTCCTCCTCGAAACCGTCCTCCGGGCAGCGGACGAGGCCGGCTGCGGCACGGTCGAGACCCTGCGAGTCGAGCAGTCGTTGCCCCAAGGGGATGACGTCCTGCTCCGGGTCACCATCGGCGCTCCGGACTCCCACAGGAACGGTGGTCGTTCGGTCGGGGTGCACACCCGCCCGGCGGTCGCCGTCGACGGCGCACCGTGGACCCGGCATGCCACCGGAACCCTCGTGGCGCAGATCCAGGAACCGGCATTCAGCCTGGCGCAGTGGCCACCGGTCGGCGCTGAGCCGTTGGACGTGGACGGAGTCGGCCCGGCGTGGCGGCGCGGCGACGAGATCTTCACCGAGGTGACGCTGGAGGAGGAACTCCGGGCGGAGGCGAACCAGTTCGGCCTTCACCCCGCCCTGCTGGCCGCCGCCCTTCGGCCGACGCTCCTGAGCGTGCTCGACGGCGTGTCCTCGCCGCGCACGCCCGCCGCCTACGACGATCTGGTGCTCCACGCCTCGGCGGCCACCCGCCTGCGCGTGCGCGCGGCCCACGACGGCGGTGGCCGGTTCCATGTCGAACTGGCCGACACCGGAGGCAAACCGGTGGCCTCCGTTGGATCACTGCTGCTCCGTGCCGCGCTCCCGGCCGAGCCCGTGCCCACGGTCCCTGTGCGGGAGGTGACGGAGGCGATCAGGCCGGTCAGGTCGACCGCGCAGACGGACGAACCGTCGGACGGCGGCTACGCCACCCGACTCGCCGCGCTGCCCGGGGCCGAGCAGCACCGGGCCGTCCTCGAACTGGTCCGCGCCCAGGCCGCCGCGGTACTGGGCCACGCCCAGACGATCGAGACGACGAAGGACTTCCGGAGCCTCGGCTTCGACTCCCTCGCCGGACTGCGGCTCCGTACGCGGCTTCAGACTGCCGTCGGCATCGACCTGCCGGCCACCCTCGTCTTCGACCACCCGACTCCCACGGCACTCGCGGACTTCCTCCGCGCGGAACTGCTCGGGGAGTCCCCGGACAGCACCGTCGACACGGGGACGAATTCCGTCGTACACGACGCGGGCGAGCCGATCGCGATCGTGGGGATGGCCTGCCGTTTTCCCGGTGGGGTGACATCGCCCGAGGAGCTGTGGGACCTGGTGGCCTCCGGTGGGGACGGGATCTCCGGGTTCCCGGTGAACCGGGGTTGGGACCTGGAGAACCTTTACCACCCGGACCCCGATCACGCCGGGACGAGCTATGCGCGGGAGGGTGGATTCCTGCATGACGCGGACGAGTTCGACGCGTCCTTCTTCGGTATCTCGCCGCGTGAGGCGCTGGCGATGGATCCGCAGCAGCGGCTGATGCTGGAAACCTCCTGGGAGGCGTTGGAGCGCGCGGGCATCGACGCGGC
>NZ_JBEOVN010000371.1:0-3134 GCF_040295565.1 Streptomyces sp. NPDC002785
CCGGACAGGTCGGTGCGCAGGACGAGGGTGTTGACGAAGAAACCGATCAGATCCTCCGTCTCGGCACGGTTACGACCGGCGACCGGGCTGCCGACGGTCACGTCGTCCTGGCGGGCGTACTTGACCAGCAGCACCTGGAAGGCAGCCAGCAGCACCATGTACAGGCTCGCGGTGCCACTCCTGGCCGCCTTCCTCAGCCCGGCGGCCACTGCCGCGCTCACCTCGAACGTCACGGTGTCGCCGCCTCCGGGCCGCCCCTCCGGACGGCGGTGGTCGGTGGGCAGTTCCAGAGGTTCCACCCCGGCGAGCCGCTCCCGCCAGTACGCCAGCTGCCCCTCCAGCACGTCACCGGTGAGCTGCTGTCGCTGCCACACGGAGAAGTCCGCATACTGCACAGGCAGTTCCGTGTCCTCGGGCGGGATGCCGGTCGTCGCCGCCCGGTAACCCTCCCGCAGTTCGCGCGCCATGACCGGCTCCGACCAGCCGTCGCAGGCAATGTGGTGCACCGTCAGCAGCAGGTGCGCCTCCTCGTCGGCCAGCCGCACCAGGTGCGCGCGCAGCAGCGGTCCCGCCGCCAGGTCGAACGGGAGGGCGGCCTCCGCGCGGGCCAAGCGCCGTGCCGCCTCCTGCCGTTCCTCGGTGTCGGCGATGTGCCGCAGGTCGTGGACGGCCGTGTGCACCGGCGCCGGCGGATCGACGACCTGCGCCGGCTCACCGTCGTCGTCGGCGACGAACCTCGTCCGCAGGATCTCGTGCCGCGCCAGCATGCGGGTCAGCGCCACGTCGAGGGCATCGGTGTCCAACGCACCGCTGACGCGCAGTGCGAAGGGCACGGCGTACTCGGCGCGTCCGGGCTCCAGTTGGTCGAGGAACCACAGCCGCTGCTGGGCGAAGCTCAGCGGCAGTGGCCCGCCGGTCCGGTCGGCCGACACGATTCGCTCCGCACCGGCCGTCCCGTCGGCAGCGAGCTCCGCCACGGCCGCGGCCAGCCCGACGACGGTGGGTGCCGCGAACAGCTCCCGCACCGGCACCTCCACACCCAGCGCGTCCCGCAGCCGTGACGTCACCTGGGTGGCGAGCAGGGAGTGGCCGCCAAGCTCGAAGAAGTTGTCGTCCACACCGGTGACCTCGGTGCCCAATACCTGGGACCAGGCCGCCGCGATCGCGCGCTCGACCGGAGTACGAGCGGCCGGACCGCCGGCCCCGGATGCGCGGGGCTCAGGCGCGGGCAGCTCCCGCCGGTCCACCTTGCCGTTCGGGGTCAGTGGCAGCCGCTCCAGCGCCACGAACGCGGACGGCACCATGAAGTCGGGCAGTTCACGGCGCAGCCGCCCACGCAGGGCCTCGCCGCGCACCGTAGCGCCCGCTGCCGGGACGACATACGCGACCAGCCGCTTGTCGCCGGGGGCGTCCTCGCGGACGACGACGGTGGCTGCGGCGACGTCGGGGCCGGCCAGCAGCACCGCCTCGATCTCACCGGGCTCGATGCGGTGCCCACGCAGCTTCACCTGGTCGTCCAGCCGCCCCAGGAACTCCAGTTGCCCGTCGGCCAGCCAGCGCACCCGGTCCCCAGTGCGGTAGACCCGGCGCGGTGTGCCGTCGACGTCGGCGGTCACGAACCGCTCCGCCGTCTGGCCCGGCTGCCCCCGGTATCCGCGCGCCAGCCCAGCGCCACCAACGAGGAGTTCACCCGGCACCCCGGTCGGCACCGGCCGGCCGTGCCGGTCCACCACGTACACGAAGGTGCCGCGCACCGGGCGGCCGATCGGCGGCACGGCCGTACCGGTGACGACCTCGGCCGAGGTCGTCACCACCGTCGACTCGGTCGGCCCGTAGTTGTTGACGATGCGGAAGGGCAGGCGCAGCCCGGCCGGCAGGCGCAGCGCGTCACCACCGGTCAGCACGTACTCCAGGGAGGTCGGCTCCGACCAGTCGAGGGCCGCCAGCGACTCCAGCATCGGCGTCGAGACGAAGGTGCCCGTTACCCGCCGCTCGCTCAGCCAGCGCTGGAGCAGCGCCGGCGTCAGCCGCACCGTGTCGTCGGGTACGCACACGGTGGCACCAGTCGCCAGCGCGGGCCACAACTCCCACGCCGCCGCGTCGAACCCGACCCCGGCCAGCAGCGCGACACGCCGTCCCGGGGCCGCACCGAAGGTGTCGGCCGTCCAGCGGACCAGGCCGACCAGGCTGCGGTGCTCGATCTCGACGCCCTTGGGCCGGCCGGTGGATCCGCTGGTGTAGATCACGTACGCCAGGTCACCGGAGGACGCTGCGGGTTCCGGGTCGTGGGCCGGCAGGTCCGCGAGGGACGGCCAGTCCCGGTCGGTGAGGAACCGGCCGGGCTCGTCGGGCAGCCGTGCGGCCCGGGCGCTGTCGGTGACCACGAGCGCGGCCCGCGCGTCCGCGACCATGTAGGCGAGCCGGTCGGCGGGGTGCTCCGGATCCAGCGGCAGGTAGGCGGCGCCGGACTTGAGTACCGCGAGCAGTGCGGTGATCTGCTCAGGGCCGCGCTCCAGGCACACGGCGACCGCGGCCCCGGGACCGGCTCCGCGGAAACGCAGGTGCCGGGCGAGCCGGTTGGCCCGCGCGTTCAGCTCCCGATAGGTCAGTTCTCCGGCGGCCGAGAGCACCGCCGTCGTGTCCAGCCGCAGGGCGGCGCACTCCTCGACGAGCCGGTGCACCGTCGTCCCAGCCCCGGCCCCGGCTTCGGCCCCGGTGTCCGCGGCGGACGCCGTCCCGCTCCACTCGGCCAGCAACCGGCGCCGCTCGGCACCGGTCAGCACCTCCAGCTCGGACAGTCGGCGCTCCGGGCCGGCGACCGCCGCGCACAGCAGCGTGGTGAAGTGCCCGGCCAGCCGCTCCGCCGTGTCCGGTGCGAACAGGTCGAGGGCGAACACCAGATCGCCGTCGAGCGAGCCGTCGGGCCGCTCGGTGAGAATCAGGGTCAGGTCGAACTTGGCCTCCTCCTCGCGGACGGCGAACGGCTCCACCGCCGCGCCGGGCAGCTGCCAGGCGTGGCCGTCAGGGGTGTTCTGGAGCACGAACATCGTCTGGAACAGGGGGTTGCGGGACAGGTCGCGGTCGGGGGCGAGTTCCTCCACGAGGCGTTCGAAGGGCAGGTCCTGGTGGTCGTA
>NZ_JBEOVN010000372.1:0-3105 GCF_040295565.1 Streptomyces sp. NPDC002785
TCTGGAAAAGGGACAGCAGCGCCATGAACAGACTCGCGCCCTGCCCGCTCGCCGTCGCCCGCAGCGCCTCCGTCACCTCCGACGGCACCGAGAAGGTGACCACGTCACCGCCGCCGCTCGGCTGCGCCGGACGCTGGTGGTCGGTGGGAAGCTCGAGCGGCGTCACGCGGGCGAGGCGCTCGCGCCAGTACGCCAACTGCCTCTCCAGGAAATCCCCGCTGAGTTGCTCCCGCTGCCAGGCAGCGAAGTCCGCGTACTGGATGAGGAGTTCGGGCAGCGAAGCCTCGCGTCCAGCGACGGCGGCCGCGTACAGCTCGCGCAGTTCGCGGGCCAGGATCCCGGAGGACCAGCCGTCCGAAGCGATATGATGCACCGTCAGCAGCAGGAAGTGGTCGTCGTCCGCGAGCCACACCACGTCGGCCCGCAGGAGCCGCCCGGCCTCCAGGTCGAACGGCCGCGTCGCCTCGGTGCGCAGCACCTCGCCCGCGCGGGTCTCCGCGTCCGCCTCGGCCCGCAGATCGTGGACCGTGACCTTCACCGGCCAGGGTGCGCTGATCACCTGCCGCGGTGTGCCGTTGTCGTCCGCCGGGAACGCCGTCCGCAGCACCTCGTGCCGGGCCGCCAGACGTGACAGTGCTGTGCCGAGCGCGGGGACGTCCAGCGCGCCGCGCACCCGCAGCACCGTCGGCACCAGGTATTCCGCGCTGTCCGGCGTCAGCCGGTCCAGGAACCACAGCCGCTGCTGCGCGAACGACAGCGGCAGCGGTCCGGCCTCCCGGTCAGCCCGTACGATCCGGGCCGCTTCCGCACGCCGCCGCATGCGGGACAGCAGCCGTGCCTCCACCGAGTTCTCGCCCATGATGTTCCGTCCTCTTCGTCTTCTCGCGTGGGCAATGGGCCGCTGTTTCAGGAAAGCTGTTCCTGCGCGTCGAACAATTCGATGAGCTGTTGCTTGATGCCGATGACGGTCGGCGACTGAAAAAGGCGTCGCAGGCCGATGCGTACTCCGGTCACCGACTCGACCTGATTGACGAGCTGGAGGGCGAGCAGGGAATGCCCGCCGACGTCGAAGAACCTCTCGTGGACTCCTACGCGTTCGACACCGAGCACGGCGGCCATGATCCCGGCGATCTCCGCCTCGATCTCGTCCCGTGGCGCGGTGTATCCGGCCGTGCTGTCGCCGTCGTTCCCGGGGGCCGGCAGTGCCGCGTGGTCGACCTTGCCGTTCCGGTTGAGCGGCAGTTCCGGCAGGATCGCGAACGCGGACGGCATCATGGCGCGAGGCAGGCGTTCGGCGGCCCACTCGCGCAGCGCGCCGACGTCCACCGTGGCGCCGGGCGCGGGCACGCAGTAGGCGACCAGCCGCTTGTCGCCGGGAGTGTCTTCCCGGACCACCACCGCGCAGGCCCCGACCGCGCCGTGGGTGAGCAGCGTCGCCTCGATCTCGCCGAGTTCGACCCGGACGCCGCGCAGTTTCACCTGACGGTCGATCCGCCCCAGCAGGTCCAGTTCGCCGTCCGCGGTGAACCGGCCGAGATCGCCCGTGCGGTACATCCGGCCGCCGCGGAACGGGTCGGCGACGAAACGCTCGGCGGTGAGGTCGGGCCGCTGGTGGTAACCGCGCCCGACGCTGTCGCCACCGAGGTACACCTCGCCCAGCACACCCGCAGGCACGGGGCGGCGGTCCGGGTCCAGGACGTACACGGTCTGGTTGACCATGGGACGGCCCGCGAGGACCGGTCCGGCCGGGTCCGTGCGCGAGGCCCGCCAGTACGTCGTGTCCACCGAGACCTCGGTGGCGCCGTACAGGTTGACGAGGTCACCGGGGAAGCTCTCGGTGAACCGGCTCACCAGCGTCGGCTGGAGCGGCTCGCCACTGGCGAAGGCGTACCGCAGGTGCGTGCAGTCCCCGGGCCGTACCCGGGAGACGAACAAGTCCAGCAGGCTCGGCACGAAGTGCAGGCCGACCACGCGGTGGGCGCGCATCAGGCGGGACACCTCGGCCATGTCGAGCCGGTCGGAGCCCGGCACCAGCAAGACCGTGGCACCCTGCCACAGGGGCCAGAAGATCTCGTATGCCGACACGTCGAAGGACAGCGGCGTGGCCTGGAGGAAGCCCTCGCCCGGAGCGATCGGGAACGCGTGCTGCATGCCGGCCAGGTAGTTGACCACTCCGCGGTGTTCGATGCGGACGCCCTTCGGGCGGCCCGTGGAGCCGCTGGTGTAGATCAGATAGCACAGGTCGCCGAGGTCCGCGACGGGTTCCGGCGCGTCCGTGGGCAGGGTGTCCGGCAGGTCGGCAGGGCGGTCCACGGCCAGCAGGTCCGGGCCGTCCGGCAGCAGGGCGGCGTGCGCGATGTCGGTGACGATCAGCGGCGCGCCGGAGTCCGCCACCAGGTATGCCAGCCGTTCCTCCGGGTGCTCCGGGTCGAGCGGAACGTACGCGGCACCGGCCTTCAGGATGCCGAGCAACGTCCACACCATGGCGGGCGAGCGTTCCAGGCAGACGCCCACGGGTACGTCCGGACCGATGCCCGGCACAGCGCGCAGCCGGTGGGCCAGACGGTTGGCCCGCTCATCGAGCTGACGGTACGTCAGGCTGTCCGTGCCGCAGACGACTGCGACCGCGTCCGGGTCCTGTGCCGCCCGCTGCTCGAACAACCGGTGCAGTGTCGCTGCCGGAACGGGCGCGGCGGTGTCGTTCCACTCGGTGAGGACACGGTGCCGCTCCCCCGCGTCCAGCATCTCCACCTCGGACAGCGCGCTGTGCGGGCGAATCGTGGCCGCGGCCAGCAGGTTGGTGAAGTGGGCGGCCAGGCGGCGCGCGGTGTCCTCGGTGAAGAGGTCGTCCGCGTAGACCACGGCGCCGTCCAGCGTGCCGTCCGCCGCCTCCGCGAGGTACATCGACAGGTCGAACTTGGCGTCCCGGACCGGGGGCTCGACGGGCTCCGCCGTCAGGCCCGGCAGGTTCCAGGCGTCCGCGCCCGGTGTGTTCTGCAACGCGAAGAGGGTCTGGAACAGGGGGTTGCGGGACAGGTCGCGGTCGGGGGCGAGTTCCTCCACGAGTCGTTCGAAGGGCAGGTCCTGGTGGTCGTAGGCACCGAG
>NZ_JBEOVN010000373.1:0-3098 GCF_040295565.1 Streptomyces sp. NPDC002785
GACGAGCACGCCGTGTCGACCGTGACCGCCGGACCCTCCAGACCCAACGCGTAGGAAACCCGGCCCGACATCACACTGGCCGCGTTGCCCGTACCGACGAAGCCCTCGGAGCCGCCCGGAGCGGCGAGGACGACCGGGAGGTAGTCCTGGCCGTTGGTGCCTGCGAAGACGCCGACCTGCTGACCGCGCATCGTGGCCGGGTCGATGCCGGCCCGCTCGAACGCCTCCCAGGACGTCTCCAGCAGCAACCGCTGCTGCGGGTCCATGGCGAGGGCCTCGCGCGGCGAAATGCCGAAGAACGCCGGGTCGAAGTCGGCGGCGTCGGTGAGGAATCCGCCGTCCCGCACGTAGGTGGTGTTCTCGGCGCCGGACTCCGGGTCGTAGAGCGACTCGATGTCCCAGCCGCGGTCGGTGGGGAAGCCGGTGACCGCGTCCTGGCCCGATATGAGCAGCTTCCACAGCTCTTCGGGGGTGGCCACGCCGCCGGGGAAACGGCAGCTCATCGCGACGATCGCGATCGGGTCGTCGGCCAGGGCCGCCATGGGGGCGGCCGGACCGGCGACCACCGGCCGGGAGCCGACGAGCTCGTCCTGGAGGAACTCCGCCAGGACGAGCGGGGTCGGGTAGTCGAAGATGATCGTGGCGGGCAGACGCAGCCCGGTGAGCGAGCCCAGCAGGTTGCGGATCTCGACCGCGGTCAGCGAGTCGAAGCCGAGGTCGCGGAAGGCGCGGCCGGGTTCCACGGACTCCGGTCCCGGGTGGCCCAGGACGACCGCGACCTGAGTCCGGACGAAGTCCAGGGCGAGTGCCTCGCGATCCTCCTCGGTCGCGGCGGCGGCCAGTCGCTGGGCGAAGGAGGCGTCTCCCCCGGCATCCGTCGGCCGTGCCGCATCGAACGCCTGCCGGGCCTCGGGAAGTTCGGCGACCAGCGGGTTGGGCCGGATGGCGGTGAGGCCGGGGGCGAACCGGTCCCAGTCGATGTCCACGACCAGGGAGAAGGTCTCGTCCAGGTCGAGGGCGGTGCGCAGCGCGGCGGTGGCCGGCTCGGGGGCGAGCGCGGGCAGCCCGGACAGCCGGAGCCGCTCGGCGACCAACTCGTCGGTGGCCATGCCGCCCTCGGCCCAGGCGCCCCAGGCCAGCGAGACGGCGTGCAGTCCCTCGGCACGGCGCTGCTCGGCCAGGGCGTCGAGGTAGGCGTTGGCGGCGGTGTAGTTGGCCTGGCCCGCGGCGCCGAAGGTGGCGGCCATGGACGAGAACAGCACGAAGGCGGTCAGGTCCAGCTCGCGGGTGAGCTCGTGCAGGTTGAGTGCGGCGGTGGCCTTGGGGCGCAGCACCTCGGCCATGCGCGCCGGGGTCTGGGCGTTCAGGACGCCGTCGTCGAGCACACCGGCGGCGTGCACCACGGTGGTCAGTGGGTACCGCTCGGGGATGGACGCCAACAGCTCGGCCAGGGCGCCCCGGTCGGCGGCGTCGCAGGCGGCGACGGTGACCTCGGCGCCCAGCGCGGTCAGCTCTTCGCGCAGTTCGGCCGCGCCCGGCGCGTCCGGGCCACGACGGCTGGTCAGCAGCAGGTGTTCGGTGCCGTTGCGTATCAGCCAGCGGGCGACGTGGGCACCCAGTGCGCCGGTGCCACCGGTGACGAGCGCGGTGCCGCGGCCCGTCCAGCCCTCGCCGGTGGTCTCGGCGTGTGGGGCACGGGCGAGGCGGCGTACGAAGACACCTTGGGAACGGATCGCGAGGTGGTCCTCGTCGCCGAGGCCGGAGAGTGCCTCGGCGAGGCGGCCGAGGGCGCGTTCGTCGGCGGTCTCGGGCAGGTCGATCAGGCCGCCCCAGCGCTCGGGGTGCTCGTGACCCACGGTCCGGCCCAGTCCCCACAGTTGCGCCTGGACGGCGCTGGTGAGCCGGTCGGAGCGGCCGGTGGACACCGCGCCGCAGGTGACAGCCCACAGCCGGGCGTCGAGGTCCGCGTCGCCCAGCGCCTGGACGAGTGCGACGGTGCCTGCGAGGCCGGCGCTGAGATCGGGGTGTTCGGGGTGCGGCCGCTCGTCCAGGCCGAGCAGGGACAGCACGCCGGCGAGCGTGTCACCCTCGGGCAGGGCGGTGCGCAGCCGCTCGGCGAGGTCGGTCCGGTCGACGGTGACGGACACGGCGAGCTGTTCGACCCGCACGCCGCGCTCGGTGAGCATGCGTACCGGCTCGGTCAGCCACACGGAGTCGGCCGCACCGGCCGGGGTGACGACGAGCCAGGTGCCGGACAGCAGCGAGGGCTGGGCCTGGGCCAGCGGCTTCCAGGTGGTGCGGTAGCGCCAGCCGTCGGCGGTGGAGCGGTCGTGGTGCCGTCGGCGCCAGGCGGACAGTGCGGGGAGCACGGAGCTGAGCGGCTGGTCGCCGTCAATGCCGAGGGTGTCGGCGAGGGCCGCGAGGTCCTCGCTGTGCACAACTTCCCAGAAGCGGGCGTCGGTGGCGCTGAGCGCACCGGTCTCGCCGTCCCCGGCCGGGGCGCCCATGTCGGCGAAGGGGTTGGACGGCCAGTAGCGCTGCCGCTGGAAGGCGTAGGTGGGCAGGTCGACGCGGTGGGCGTCGGTGCCGGCATAGAACGTGGGCCAGTCCACGGCCACGCCGCGCACGTGCGCCCGCGCCAGGGCCAGGGTCAGGGTGAGGGGCTCGGGGCGGTCGTCGCGCAGGGCGGGCACGAACGCCATCGTCTGTGGTTTGGCGGTGAGCGAGCAGTCCTGGCCCATGGCGGAGAGCACGCCGCCGGGGCCGAGTTCGACGAAGGTGGTGACACCACGCGTTTCCAGGGCGCGGATGCCGTCGAGGAAGCGGACAGCCTCGCGGACATGCCGGACCCAGAAATCGGGGCTGGTGATCTCCTCGGCGGAGACCAGGTCGCCGGTGAGGTTGGAGACGATCGGGATCGTCGGGGCGTGGTAGGTCAGCCGCTCGGCGACCTCGCGGAAGGCGTCGAGCATGCCGTCCATGCGGGGCGAGTGGAAGGCATGGGAGACGGTGAGCCGCTTGGTCTTGCGGCCCTGCGCCTCGAAGGTCCCGGCGATCGCGACGGCCGCGTCCTCGTCACCCGCGACGACCACCGACTG
>NZ_JBEOVN010000374.1:0-3087 GCF_040295565.1 Streptomyces sp. NPDC002785
GCAGGGGAGACCCCATCTGCCTCAATCCTCCGCCTTGCAGCTGCACGCACCCAGCCCCGCTCCTTCTCCCACCCCCCATTTGCCGGTCGGTCTTACCCAGCGCGGATCTGCGCGGAGCGAACCTGAGCGGCGCGGAGAACCTGACGAGGGAGCAGCTTGCTCCAGCACGTACCGACGTCAATACGCGGCTGCCTGATTCGCTCTCGTAGTCCCTTTCCGAAGAACTGCTCGGCCATATGTTTCGGGTGCCGGGCCCTGACCAGCCGAGTGCGGTCGCCCACCTACCACTAGCTCATCGGACGGGAGTTGGCCGCTGGCTACACTCGCAGGCCGGGCAGCGGCTACGGTGCTGTTGTGGTGATCAAAGGGGAGGACACGGCATCCGGGACCGCGCTGCTGCTCGCGGCGGCCCCGGCCGGCAAGGCCTGCCTCATTGACGCAACCAGCGTCCTGCCCACGCTCGCGGCGGTCCCGCCCAGCATCCTGACCCGGACGGCTGCGGCCACCCTCGTTGAACTCGCTGACCCGACCGACCCGCAGACCATCCTCACCCGCATCCGCGCGGCGGCCGCCACACCCGGCCCACTCACCCTTTACATCACCGGACAACTCCACCTCGACCACAAGCAGCGCCTGATCCACCTCGCACTCGCCCGGACCACGCCGGCCACCCTGCGCTACACCGCATTGCCCTGGCACTGGCTGGCCGGCGAACTCAAACCGCGCCGCCCGGGCACCACCACCGTCGTCACCGACGTGGTCGCCGCCCCGGAGGCCTGGCAGCAGCTCCGTACCGAGGGTCTCGTCCTCGGCCATGGGATCCGTTTATACGGCCGGATCACCCCGCCGCCGCCCCGCCACCGGATCGTAGAACCGGCCTACCTGAAGGCCTTCGCCACCACCTGGCGCAGCGGCATCAACCCGCCGCTCGCCGAGCTCCACGAACAGGCCGCCGCCCAGGCCGGCCCCGACGACGCGCTGTTCCTGGCCGTCGACCACACAGCCGTCCCCGCCCCTGCGGCGTCGGCTGTCCAGGTACCGAACCGGTCACACCAGGAGCCTGCACCTGTTCCGATGACGCCTGCTCCGATTCCGGAGAACACCGAGGTGGCCGAAGAGGATCCGCTGCCCGCGATTTTTGCCGCTGCCCACGCGGGGCGGCACGGCGAGGCCGCGTCACTCATAGCCATGTGGGAGGGATGGGCTCTGCGTACCTACGGCGCGGGCTCCGTGCAGGCCATCCACTGGCTGGAGGTCCGGGCCGAACTCGCTCGTCTCGCCGGTGATCCGGCGCGCAGCTGCGAGTTGTGGATGGCTGCCGCCGACGCCCGCCTTGCCCGGCAACAGCCCCCGGACGACCCTGCCGTGGAAGGCGCCGTAGACCGCGCCCACCACCAGTGGCAGGAACTTCGCGACCCGCAGCGGGCCCGGGAACTCGGCCCGCCCCTGGTCTCGTTGCGCCGCCACGTTCCTGGCCGGCGCTCCGGGGCGGTCGAAGCCGTCCAGCGCCGACTGGAGCTGCTGCACACCATGCCCCCGGTGGGGCCCCGTCGTGCGGCATCCTGACGACGGACGGTTCACCGGCCGCATCCCTTGTTTCGCGGCCGTTGCAACGACCACTGGAACCGAAGCCGACCGTCCGGCCCCGGTGGCACAACGCTCGCATTTCGGACCCGAACCGGGCATGCGATGCCCTACCGGCGGGGTCAGGGCGTCCGTTCCCCATGGCCCGGCGCCGCTTGCGTGACGGTCTGGGAGTCGCTGTGTGCGGCATCTTCCGCTCGTGATGCGACAGCGGGGTGACAGTTGGGGCAGCGGGCCATGCGAGAGCTGTCTTCTCCGGGCAGTGTGACGGATACCCATCTGAGGGCGAGGTCGGGGCCGTCGCAGTTGCCGCACCATTCCGACAGTGGTCCCAGGCGTGCTTCGGGGACGGGAGAGGGGTCGGGGAGGATCTTCTCACGGGCGTAGGCCGCTGTGATGAAGCCGGAGGCCAGTTGTGTGCGGCTGTCGGCGGCACGGTATCGGCCTTCTCCCAGGAGCATGCGTGCTTCTTGGAGGAGTTCTTCGGCCGAGGCCAGGTGCTCGTAGGGCGAGGGCACTGCGTCTTCTCCTGTTCGGGGTTCGGGGCGGTTCAGGGGCGTTGGTGCCGACGGGGCAGGCGTCGTTGCCGGTCCCGGATTTGCGGGGGCGGAGCCGTACGCGCCCGCCGGGCCTCGTCGGCAACGCAGAACAGGCAACGAGGACCGCCCTGCGCAGTGGGGTCGGTCGGGGCCCCGGGGTGCCGGGGGCAGCGGGAGACCGTTCGGGGGCGGGACAGCTCGCGGGCGATGATGAACGCCCCGTGCACGAGGTCGGCCGTGAGTGCGAGGTCTTGTTCCGGGGAGCGGTAGTGCAGTTCGAAGACGACCTCGTTGATCTGCCGCATCCGTTCGAGCAGAGCCTCGTGGGTGTAGGGCGGCGGCGGGATTTCGTAGCGGTTCACCGCGGTTGCTGTGCCTTGCCGGGCTTGGGGGGCGCCCGCGCGGCGGTTGGTGTTGCAGAACAGGCACTGCCCCCACCCGTTGGGCGGTTCCGGATCCACCGGCCCGTTCGGGTGGGTGGAGCAGTTCGTCGTGTTCCGCGACGGGGCGAGGTTCCGGGCGGTGATGAACAGCCGGTACAGGGAGTCGGCGATCGCGTCGTACTCGGTGGGGTCTCCGTATCCGGGGATGGCGCGGATACGGTCGTCCGTGCTCGGGAGCCTGGAACGCAGTTCCCTGAGCAGAAGAGGGAGTTTGGTCGGGACGCGGTACGCGGAGTGCTGCGGGAGATCCACGACGGCAGGCGATCCCAGCAGGCTGGTACGGCACCAGGCCAGACCGGAGAGTGTCACCCGCAGGAGGGACGCGATCAACCCTTTCGGGTAGCGCTGCTCGTCGCGCATTGACATACAGGTGGCTCTGCCGGGCGGCAGCCGCACCGGACGCCTCCGACGAGCCCAGGGACCAGCAGGACCAGGACACCGACGAACAATCCGGTGACGAGAAGGACTGGCCCGGCCATGACACGTGGGCCGCCCGGAGGGTGGGGGGGGGCCACGTCTGC